>JANNNN010000542.1:0-2712 GCA_031398555.1 Planctomycetia bacterium
ATGGTTTGGACGATTTCCCACGCTCGCTGGCCTCAGGACCAGCCGATGAACTGTTGGCCGGCTGGGTCGCGCTGTGGCACCCGCAACTCATCGCAGCCATACGGACTACGCCCCGGTGGCAACAAGCGACCTATCCACCGGTGGACTTGAATAATCTGCTGCTGGTTCTGCCCACTATCAGTGAATCCGTTTTGCGAAGCGGTTTTGAAGATGAAGTCTCTGCGGCAGGCAGCGTGATGCTTCGCGCACGGGCACCATGGTCAGAATTTCAATCAGAACTACTCCGTGCAGCTGGTTTCAGTGGGAATGGTTTCAGTGGGGATGGCTTGGACGGAGCAGTTCCAAGTACAAGCAGGGGAACGGTGGACTCGCTGCGGCTGGATTTCGCAGCTTTGGGCTATGCGTTTTTGCAAGTGCAATTAATGACGCGTCAGCTGCGTTACACAAGCAATCTCGATGAACTACTCTTCAGTGACCAGGCTTTACAAGCTGCACAGGCAGCGGTCGCTGATGATCGCGAAACGGCTGAACGGATGCTGCAGTCGTGCTTCGATCAACTGGGACAAGAACGCGACCATTATTATTCGCTCGATGTAAATTTGATCGACGTCACCCTACTCGCGCCGACCACTCTAAGTGCATCATTGCAGAAACAACTCAGCAAAACTCACCCACCGACATCGTTGCTCGGCAGCGCGGCCATTGTACGCAAACTGCATAACGAGCAAACTGAGTCCATGCAGTTGCTGAAAGAGGCCCTTGCCCAAAAGTCGGCAACACTGGTAGGCGGACTCGATCAAGAGCGGCCCCATCCACTGATGTCCTTTGAGGCGGTACGGCGGGATTTGAGTCGTGCGCGCGGCGCCTACGCCGAACTGGGTGTTGCTCAGCCGAAAGTTTTTTCCCGTTATTCATTCGGCGCCGTCCCTGACATGTCGTTGCACCTGAGGCGCAGTGGCTTTGTTGGCAGTATGCTGATTGCTTGGGATGGCGGCGAGTATCCCCAAGGGTCACAGTCAAAGATCTCCTGGGAAGCTTCAGATGGAACGTTTTTGCCTGCTCTTGCCCCGAAAGTCATCGATGCGGCTGATCCCTCCAGTTTTCTCGTGTTGGGTCTAAAAACGGGAGAATTGCTCGACCGCGAACAGGTTCCCGCGATCGTACTTGCGCACTGGCCCAATCGTTACTGCGACTATTTCCACCTGTTGGTCGCTATCACAAAACGCACACCTGCGCTCGGGAAATGGGCGCTGGCCGACGAATTCTTCGAAAGTACAGACGCTTCGTATCACCAAGAGCGATTGTCGCCGAGCCAATTTCGCCTTGATTGGTTCAAGTCAACTGCACCGCTGACGATGGCCCAGTTCTTCAGTCGAACCCAGGCCTATCAACGCCTGCATAGCCTTGCAACTGCGATTCAGAACTTGGCCAATTTGGCTTATCAACTCGACCACTATCACAGAGTTCCGGCCGCGACTGAAGCCAGTTCGCAAGACAGTGAAACGCAAACGCCCGCATATGCAGTTGCCCCCCTGGCAAGCTGGGCGTCTCCAATAGGACACGTTTGGGAACGCATCGACGCCCTACTCGACCTATCGACTGCCGACGGCGAAATAGAGCAGATCGAGCAACAACTTGAGACGCTTCGATCCGATGCGCTGCAACGCCTTGTTAAGCACTTGGCCCCCGGCGCAAACGGAATTGCTGCCGACCAAAACGGTAGGATTCAAGAGTCAGCCCGACTGATCCTGAATCCCTATAGCTGTGCAACGCGAGTTGCAGTGAACGCAAACGCAAAACACATGGTTGCACCCGAGCCAAGTTGCCTGCATGCTACCGGTGCAGTTGGCAGCGAACAGATGACCATTGTCGACGCTCCGCAATTCGGTTTCGTACTGGCTAATGTGATCCCAAGTGCATCAGGCAAGTCCAAGCAGCGTTCGTTGGCCGAAACTGGAGGCTTGTTGCAAAACGAGTTTTTTGAGGCGCAGATCGATTTGCAACGAGGTCACTTGCGGAGCTTGCATGTGCCTGGCCGTCGAGGCAACCGGTTTAGCTTTTCGGTTGCCCGTCGAGAAACAACTGGCAAGGAATTTCGGCACTCTGAAATGCAGGCTGATCAAGTCGATACGCTTGTCAATTCGAATGTGTTTAGTTCCATTCGTGCCAAGGGGCAGTTGCTTGATCAAGGCGAGAAGGTTGGCAGGTTTCAGCTCGATTTTTCGACGTGGCGTGGTAGTCGCGTGTTGGAGGTAAAGCTACGTCTGCATGAGTTAACAGCCCTCGGAGATGATCCCTGGAAATCAGCCTACGTACTCCGTTTTGCCTGGCCTACAGAGTCGGCACTTCTGAGATCCTTTGCCAGCGGGGCTCGCGAATCCTGGGCGGGCGGAATGACAATCGCACCTCAACTGATCGAAATCGACGAAACGGAGTATCGGACGCATCTGCTAACCGCCGGACTCGAATTCCACCGCCGCGTCGAAAGCAGATTCCTCGAGACTTTGATTGCAGTACAAGGCCAAACGGAAGTAACCCATCGCTTCGGTATCGCCGTCGACTTGCCGTATCCACAGCATGCAGCGGCGCAGTTCATGGATCGACAGTTCGAGGTGTCTTTGACTTCAACCTCACCCATGAAGAACCGCAGCAGCTGGTTGTTTAGTGTCGATGCCAAGAATGCGAAGTTGGACCTTGAGTGTCCGCTACTCA
>JANNNN010000588.1:0-19066 GCA_031398555.1 Planctomycetia bacterium
CCTTCGAGATACAGTTGCCTTAGCAGTCTGCCTCCAACCGCCCCGCAGTCCGGACATCGTCCGCGCCTATTCTGCACCGATTGCAGTGGGTTCCAAGGCAAAGCCTGGGAACCAGTTGTGGTGCTAGCCGGCTATGTGCGGGCGAGGAACCAGAGATGCCTGCTCACGCCAATCGATCAACTGCATTTCGACTTTGCGGAATCCGCGAAACTCGTTAACAACCGGTCGAAAAACGACATCGATTGGATCGGTTAGTTTTTCAAACTGCGGCAGCCATTCTTCAGCATTACCAAACGCAACCGCCCGCATCTGTTTGCCGTGCTGCGCAAGTTGAACGCTTAGGTGCTTGCCGCTGGCTCCAAGAAGTTTCGGTAGCGAAACCGTCACGCCAGTTGCACAGAAAAGTGGTCGAGGATTTCCCATTCCAAAAGGGGCGAGCAACTCGAGCTGCGTCAAGGTGGCCAAGTCTAAGTGCGCAATTGCAGCTTCGGCATCGATGCTAAACTCACCTTCGACATTGATCAAAGTAGTCTGTTCAACTACCGCTTCTAGAAACGCAGTTCGAAAGGCTGATACGTTTTTCTCTTCAATGCGTAGTCCCGCTGCAGCAGCATGCCCGCCGCCGCCTACCAACCACTGCATACACTCTTGAAATGCTTGATGTAAGTTGACGCCGTTGGGACTGCGAGCCGAACCCGTACTAGCTTTAGTCCCAAACTTGTCGAGGGCGATAAGCACAACAGGCTTGTGAAATTTTTCAGCCAATTTGCCAGCGACGATGCCGATGATTCCGGGGTGCCAGTTCGGCGACGCCAGCACCAACGCAGGATCCTCTTCTGGCGAGTGAACTTCCTTGGCTTGCTTCATCGCAGAAATATGAATGCTTCGTTCCAGCGTGTCGCGGTTACTGTTCAGTTCTTGAATATAATCGACCAGCGCCGTTGCACGAGCTTCATCTTCAGTCACCAGTAGCTCAACGCCCAACTGAGCTTGACCTAAACGACCAGCGGCGTTCAAACGAGGTGCAAGTGTAAACGCAATATCCTCAGATGAAAGCTCAGGCTTGTCAGTCAGCTTGGTGGCCTCCATCAGTTTCTTCAAACCGAGCGAAGGGCTGCGTTTTAACGTCTTCAATCCGTTGCGAACAATGACGCGGTTTTCATCGATTAGCGGCACGACGTCCGCGACAGTTCCGATCGCGGCCAGTCCAACGGCTTGCATTAGAAAATCACGCAGCTTATCCGTCACGCGCGGCGAACCGCAATGTTGCTGACAAAGAGCCCAGGCGAGCTTGAATGCAACGCCAGCTCCACATAGACCTGTGAACGGATAATTGTGACCTGGAAGTGCAGGATGCACGATGGCTTCGGCACACGGCAGTTCGTCGCCGATGCGATGATGATCGGTAATGATCAGCGATAGGCCAAGCGCTTTCGCTCGTCGCGCAGGTTCCAAACTGGCTACCCCGCAATCAACGGTGATGACGAGTTTCTTTCCTCGTTCAGCCAGCTTCTCAATCGACTCGACGTGCAAGCCATAGCCTTCTTCCATTCGGTTTGGCAAATGGTAACTAACATTGGCACCGAGCAACTTCAGGCACATATAGAGGATCGAAGTTGCGGTCATTCCATCAGCGTCGTAGTCGCCATAGATGACGATTTCCTCGCGTTCGCGCACGCCGCGGATGATCCGTTCGCAAGCGGCCGTCAATCCAGGCAACTCCTCGGGCGGACGCAAGCTGGTCAGCTTGGCTTCGAGGAAAACTTGTACCGCTTCGGTCTTGGTAACGTTACGCTGCAGCAGCAATTGAGCGACGACAGGCGATACTTTGCAGCGACTTGCAAGTTCTTCGACAGCGTGACGATCATGTTGGCAGAAACGCCATTTTTTCTTGGCTGACTTGCGTTTGGCTGGAGCAGCGGCAATAGCTTGTATGGCAGGCGACTCTCCATCGGACGGTAAAAAGTTATTCCCTGTCACGGCCAATCCTCTCCGCGGGTCTCCAAACGTTCAACAAGCTCAATCGCGCCGAACAAAGTTCAGCTACGCGAGCCGACCCATAGTTTAGAGCCGCAGCGAACGTCCGCAAGCGGAGAGACCTATTGGTCAGGGGGGAAGGTGGTCGTGCATTAATGCTCCAAGCGACGATTTGCAGCCAGCCGAAAACGAACGCTCGGCCTCTGCTCAGTGATCAATAGCCCGACTCCTGAGGAATTCCGAAAAAGGCTTTGGCGGCTTACGGCTAGTCATCCAGCCAAGGGCAAATGAAGGCTAGCAAAGTGCATTGGCCGGATTACAAGGAGAAATTCGGAACGACCGAGATATTACCTTTCTAGTGCTTCAGCAAGGCAAGCGGGATGTTTACGCTGCTATTCACTTGCTAGGGCTGCAAAGGTTTCTTTTGCTGATTGAACAAATTCACCTACCAGCGCTTCGTCTTTGCATCCTGGTGAAGTTTCAACGCCTGAAGCGGTATCAACTCCGTGGCAGTGAGTTGTAAGGATTGCTTCGGCAACGTTAGCTGGTGTGAGTCCACCAGCGAGCAGGATTGGGAGCTCGCCGAAACAAGTCGGGCGGGTGGTCAGCAGATCCCAGCGGGCTGTTCGACCTGTGCCACCGCCAACACCCGGTGCGAATGCATCAACGAGGAATCCGCGAAGCTGGCCGAGTTTCGCAGCATCTGATTCCAACCATTGTCGCGCCAAATGCTTTTCCTCACGCCGCCCACTCCACGAGATGGCTTTAATAATCTGAACTTCGGGCAAATCCTTCAGCAGTTGCGGCAACTCGTCGCCATGCAGTTGAACGAAATCGACCGGCATCGTGCTCAAGAATTTCCGCAATTCATCGGCGGTAGGATTCATCAGTACGGCTACGGTCTTCAAACCAAGGCCCTGAGCATGCTTAATCATTTCGCGACCTGGATCGATCTTGAGACTGCGGACGCTGGTTCGGACAAAGTTCAGTCCGACATCATCCGCGCCGCAATCGGCGAGCCATGCTAAATCCGCAGCTCGCTTAACGCCGCAGATTTTGATTCGAAAGGGAGTGAGCATTGAAGTTTGAAGTTTGAAGTTTGAAGTTTGAAATCTGACGTCTGAAGTCTAGGCTTCAGATTGGCGAACGAAACGGTGGAAAGCTTCGCTCAGTTGCTTGGTGACTTTACCGACCGTACCGTCGCCGATCGGACGACCGTCGAGCTTCACGACTGGGATAACTTCGGCGGCACTACCGGTCAAAAAACACTCATCGGCCACATAGATATCATGTCGTGTCATGGCTGCTTCAATGACGTTCATACCGATCGAACGCGCCAATTCGATGACTGCGTTTCGCGTGATTCCTTCCAGGATTCCGGCGTCGATGGGTGGCGTGTAGAGAACGCCTTTGCGGATCGTAAAGATATTGTCGCCGGTGCATTCGGCAACTTCGCCGCGATGGTTGAGCATCAGGGCTTCGGAGCAACCGGCCAGCTTGCCTTCGATACGAGCGAGAATGTTGTTTAGGTAATTTAGAGATTTGATGCGGGGGTTCAGAGCTGCCGGATGGTTGCGGATCGTTGCCGCGGTGATGATTTCCAAACCATTTTCGTATTTATCTTTTGGATAGAGCTCGATATGGTCGGCGATTATGATGACTTGCGGATTCGAGGTTTTAGCTGGATCGAGTCCCAGTGAACCTGCACCGCGGGTGACAACCAATCGAATGTAAGCGTCGACCAACTTATTGTGGTTCAGCGTGGCTTTGACGGCTTCTCCCAAGTCGGCTTCGGTCATGGGAATTGTCAGCTGGATAGCCTTTGCCGATTCGAAGAGACGAACGAGATGCTCGGTCAAACGGAAAACTCGCCCCGAGTAGGCTCGGAGCCCTTCAAAAACGCCATCCCCATACAGCAGACCGTGGTCGTAGACGCTGATTTTGGCTTCTTCTTTCGGGTAGAACGTGCCGTTGATGTAGATCTCAACTGAGGGCATGAGTGGCTCTTCGGGGTTTTTCGGACAGGTATGATAGATGGCGAATCACTTTAAGCGAATTCGGGAATTTTTTCTAGGTTACGCAAGAATTGCGAAGCTCGAGGCTGCGCCAACGCTGTGAAGCATTTTCAACATCAATCTAGGAGCACCATCCAACGAATGCCACGGAGGGTCCGTTCAGTTATACTAGAGCGAACGCGAGTAATCGAAGCTCGCGCGATTTCGAGCAAAAGATGAGGAATTTGGCTGAGGAGTCGATTCGTGGGTATTCGTTTTCGTTGTCATCAGTGTGGTCATGAGCTGCACGTGAAGGATTTTCAGGGCGGCAAGCGAAGCAAGTGTCCCGAGTGTGAGACCAAATTTCGAATTCCAGCGGAGTCAGCAGAATTTTCCATTCCGCTCGACCTTTCCAATCGCGATGATTCCGTTGTGTCCAAGTCGATGGCGGCAGTCGGCGGCAGTGTAATGGAAACGCTAGCTGCCCAGTCGAGCTTTTCAAAGCACATTGAGTCTGAGGACCAGCTACAAAACGAATCGGAAAGTGGGGCTCAGCATGACGCTCCACAAGAAATCGAACCTGAAAGCCATCCTGCGGTCCCGGTATCTCTGCAGCCTCGTGCGATTAACGAAGTTCCGGATGCTACCTGGTATGTGCGTCCCCCAGCTGGAGGGCAGTATGGCCCGGCGCCAGCCAATATATTTTGCGAATGGTTGGCCGAGAATCGCGTGACTCGCGATTCATTGGTCTGGCGCGACGGTTGGCAGCAGTGGTTAGTAGCGAATGAGGTGTTTACCGATTACTTTGGGCCTCCGCCAACAAGTCTAGCTCAGTTTGTTCCCAGCATCCCTCCCGCAGTGGCATCTGGTGCCCAACTTGACCGGCCGGGGGCTGAACAATCGGCTGCTCCAGAGTTTGTTGCGCCGACGTCCTTAAGCGATCGAGCGCTAGCGGCTCGCAAACGTCAGAGAAAGAAAAACTATGTAATCATGATCTCTATACTTGCCGCTATTTCCGTCGGACTAGTGATAGCGCTTGCCGTGGTGTTAATGCGTAATTCGTAGGGTAACGGCCTATTATGAGGCGAGTTATATCGCCACTCGCCCTGTGGAGTTCATGGTCGACGCGTTCCGGGTAATAACTTCGCGACGTATAAGTACGGTTTATAAGCCGCACCCTCTTCGCAAAAAAGCTTGATTTCAGGTCGCTCGCGGATTACTGTAATGAGACTACCAAGAGCTTGGGAAACGATTGCCATGACGTGTCAATAATTCGTACTCCCTTGTTTTTGAACGTTTTTCAGCGGGTATGCAAGACTTTTTCAGTCAGAACATGACTCCAGAGAGATATTCATTGCTGACTGTTAAAGTGTTAGAACCCGCAAAATGGGAATTCTGCGGCTGATTTGCCAGTTTTTCCCCAACATCGAACAAAATTTTGGAGAACGAGCGATGCGCCGATGGTTTGCACGCGGTTTATTGGTTGCTGGGTGCCTAAGCTTTGGTGCTCCTGTGTATGCACAACAAGAAGCCATGACTGAGATCTATGGCCAGGGGGTTCATCGCTACTTCGCAGGTGACTACTCCGGTGCGGAATTGTTACTGAATCAGGTTCAAGCGGCTGGTTCCGAGGATCCACGTGTCCACTATTTCCTTGGAATGTGCAAAGTGGCTCAGGGCGGCGGAGCACTGGCTGGTCTTGCTGATTTTGAAGCAGGTGCTCAGGCGGAAGCGAAGAGCAAGAATTCTTATCAAGTCGGTGTGGCCTTAACGCGAATTCAAGGGGCCGCTCGACGCGAAATTGAAAAGGCTCGCTTGGCTGCTCGCTCCCAAGTTCGTCAGCAGCAATTGCGCGAGCAACGTGCTCGCACCGATGCTGCAGGATCCGGACGATCCAATCCAGGCACGATTGGCGGTTTTCCAGCTGTCGATCCCACTATTCCTGATCCGATTGCAGAAGGCATGCGGTCGGGGCAAGCTACTGTTGATCCTCTGCAACCAGCCTCGCCTGATACCGCCAATCCTTTCGGCGATGACCCAGTCACGCCGGCTCCACCCGGGCCTGCGACGACAACTCCAGCCGCTCCAACAGAGGCTACCGATCCGTTCGGTGCGCCGGCAACAGAGCCAGCCATGGGCGATCCTGATCCGTTCGCTACTCCAAACAACTAAGTCTCGACCTGGCGCGCTTCAACGATGGGAACGAGTCTGCCTAAAACCCTGGCACTATTATCCGTGGACCGAGATTTTGCAGTGCTTGAATATCAGCAGGCGTATCGATGTCCAAAGTCGCCTTTGGAATAGCAACGGAAACAAGTGCATCGGAGTATTTTTGTAGCAATGCTTTCGCGCCGCAATCACCATTCAATTCAAGAAGCTCCTCAAAGCGCGCACGCGCAAAGCAGGCTGGAACCCCGACGGTGTCGGCATAGCCCGAAGCCGCGATCCCAACCAACGACCGCACCTGTCCATCTATTAACTTTTTAAGGTCCGCGGTATGAACTGTCGGTTGATCACAAACCATAATCAATGCTCCATTTACGGTCGTTTTCGCCAAAGCAGTGACACCAACGAAAAGGGACGTGCTTTGCCCCTCGGTCCATCGTGGATTGTAGACAAAGATCACTCTTGTTTCTGGATCACTTTGCTTGCTTGTATGGTGCGTACTCGCGTAAAGCTCGGCGCATTCCATCGAGTAAACTTTAACCTGCAAGAAAGACTGAGCGATTAGATCAGCGTACGCTCCAAGAATGACGACAACTGGGCAGCAACCAGCCCCAGTTGCAGTATCAATTGCATGCTGGAGTAACGTTGTGTTTTGGTACGCTAACAACTGCTTGGGCCGTCCAAGCCGAGATGAAGCTCCGGCTGCTAATATAATCGCGCCGACCCGTGAATTCATCAGACTAATGCTCTGCAAAACTTTCTTGCAAATCCCAACTCACCGTTTCGGAAGGCGTAGAGGGGTGAATGGAATTGTCGCCCTCATGAAGAGAACCTCCAGTTCGAGAATTCCGGACTGCAATGATCTCTGCCAAAATCGACACAGCAATTTCCTCAGGCCCCTCAGCGCCAATATCTATGCCCACAGGTGTCCGAATCTTACTCAACGTGGCTTGGTCGAGCAGTTGCCCGCGAAGATACAGCGAGGTAACTATTTTTGCCGCTCGGCGCTTTGGTCCGAGAAGTCCAATATACGTAACAGGCTGTTGGACAAGCTGGCTGAGCAAAGTCGCGTCATCATCGAGATCATGAGTCATCAGAACGACAGCATCAGCTGCTGACAATCGCACCTCTTTTTGCTGTAAAAATTGCTTGGGAAGGCAGCAAACGGTTTGGCACGTCGATGGCAAAGACGATGTTCGGGATCCAGGAAACCTCGAACGATCGAGCAAACTTGCTCGTTTATCGCAAACGAGCGTCTCCATGCCGGTAGCCTGTGCTAGCGCGACTAATGGTATTGCGTCATCGCCCGCCCCGAACACGACCAATCTAGACGGGGGTAACACATTTTCGAGAAGAATATCTATTGAACCCAGCAAATGATGTTGTAGCCGCAATGAAAATGTTTCGCTGGGCCAGTCATCTCGTTTCAATTGCGATCGGATGGCCTGTCCTAGCGCACTGTTAACGCTTCCGTGGGGTAACTCTAATTCATCAAAGACATTAAATGGGCTCTGGAAGAATTTCTGCCCGACGCGTATTTCCTTTTCCATAACCGCAGATTTTGAAATTCGATAGACGGTTGCCATGCGACTAGCTCTGCGTTCACCGACAATCGATTTAAGCATGTGCGATAGCCAGTTGTTGTTCTGTCCCAACCGTTCCAGCAGGATGTGAACTATTCCGTCACATCCCGCCCCAAAGTCACCCGCAGGCTGTTCCAATCGACCTCGCGTATCGTAGGCAACAAGGCGAGGTCCCTCTTTGGTAAGCCCCCATCCACGAAGCGCTAAGTCTCGCTCGAGGCAGCCACCGCTTACCATTCCGCATCGCTCATTTCTTTGCGTTATGAGCATTCGAGCGCCGGGACGTCGATAGGCGGAACCGCTAACCTCAACAACTGTCGCCAGCACCAATGGCAATTGCTCTTCACGTTGCTGATACAGCATCTCTAACAATTGACGGACGTTGTTCATCGCATCACCTTCTCAGGAGTGATGGGCAGATCACGGACTCTTTTGCCAGTTGCATTGAAAACCGCATTGGCAATAGCAGCTGCAACCCCGACGATACCAATTTCCCCAATCCCCTTGGCCCCTGTAACAGTCGCGTTGGTATCGGGCGTCTCGTCCCAGTGAACACTAATCCGAGGAATATCCGCGTTGCAGGGGACTAAATATTCCGATAAATCACTGTTCGTGATGCGACCGAGGCGGTGGTCCCAGTGCCCTTGTTCCAGCAGGGCTTGGCCGACGCCCATAACCATGCCTCCCAAAAATTGACTTCGGGCAGTGTTCGCGTTCATAATTTTTCCCGCGGCAAAAAAGCCCAGCATCCTTCGGACCCGCACTAGGCCAAAATCTTCGTCAACGGCAACTTCGCAAAACTGCGCCCCAAAGCTGTGAGAACTAAACTTCTTTTTGTGAGCTTGTGGATCACACTTTCCCTGGACTTGAATTTGGCCATCAGCGGATCTTTCGACTAAACGCACTATGGACTCACCTTCGCCTGAGTCTTTGCAAACGAGCTTACCGTCGCGAAATTCAAGGTTGTCTAGTTTCTGATTTGACAGTGGGGATGATTTCTCAACCGATTTGACCAGCTCTTTCTTTAACTCCTCAACTGCGTACGTTATCGCTTCACTTGTACTGGCAGTGGTGCCGCTGCCTCCCGAAAGTGCCCCCGGAGGTAAAAGCGTATCGCCCAGTTCCATCCGCACCGAATCGGCAGCCAAACCAAGCAATTCAGCGGTAAACTGCGATTGCGCTGTAGTCGTACCCGTCCCCATTTCGTGCGTCGCACTTTCAATGAGTACGCTTACTGCCTCGCCCACAGACTTGATAGTTAATGACACCGTGCAGGGCCAGTGATTAACAGAAAAAGTTGCCGCAGCGACGCCCTGTCCTACCAGCCAGTGTCCATCCCGCTGAGAGCGCGGCATGAATGGACGATCGGCCCATCCGAAAAGTTCCGCCCCTCGGTTCAAGCACTCTCTTAGCATACGACCGCTAAACGGTTTTCCTTCGGTAGGATCCACTTTGGGTTCGTTCTGGATGCGAAAGGCTATTGGATCGATTTGAAGTTTGTGCGCCATCTCATCCATGGCACTCTCAATTGCAAACATTCCAGTGACTTCGCCTGGTGCTCGCATGAAGGTTGGGTTCTGCGTATTCAGCCGAACAAAGTCTTGTTCGTATTGGCGATTCTCCGCGGCATACATGTGATGCGAAGGGAGCGTAAAGGGCTCCACAAACGAATTCATTATCGAAGTCTGCGAACGACCTTGATGAATGTATGCGGTAAGCTGACCGTCCTGTTCGGCGGCTAAAGCAACGCGTTGCACAGTTGGAGAGCGATGCCCCACGCCACCATACATGTGTTCGCGTTGCATTACTAATTTCACCGGTGCCTGCATTTCACGTGCAGCAACAACGGCGAGTGCAACGTGGGGCCACATTGCACCTTTGCATCCAAATGCGCCACCTATGTATTTACAGACGACCCGGACATTCTCTTCTTGAATACTGAATTGCTGTGCGAGGGTCTTGCGTAGATTGACAATGCTCTGACTGGTGTCGAATACCGTTAGCGTGGGCTTATTCTTGTCAGTTAATCCGAATGTCGCGATTGTCGCATGCGGCTCGATTGGGTTATGGAAATTGGACGGCGTTGTATAAGTAAAATCCAATGCAACAGCAGCAGATTTTAAGACCGCTTCCGCATCACCTTTGCAGTGTGTCGCCGACTTATCTAAAACCAACTTGACCTTTGAAGCCTCCAGTCCGTCCGATCCAAAATCAGTCTGATGCTCCAAAGTCTGATACTTCACCTCAACACACTTCGTCGCTTGCATGGCATTCTCAAGCGTATCGGCGATCACCACAGCCACATACTGATTTGCGTGAACTATTTTTCGGGACTGAAGCGGCCCGATGCTTTGCGCAGAGGACGATGAAGAATCACTTCCTTCGCCAAAAACTCCGACATCTTTTACTTTCGGTGGATCCATGACCGTTAAAATGCGTTTCACTCCAGGCGACGATTCTGCCATTTCGGTTTGCACATCTAAGACCTTTCCATGTGCAATGGTTGCCACAACAGGAACTGCATGTAAGACGCCCACCGCGGGCCATTCAGCCGTATAAGTTGCCGAGCCAGTCAGTTTCTCTTTTCCGTCTCGCCGTTTGATCGCAGTAGCGTTTGATGAATTCATGTATTTTAGTTCACTTGATGTGCGACCTACAAAATCATTTCGTTTTCAAAAATCATTTCGTTTTCAATTGTGAGGTATCAGTGTTCATACCATTTGGGATGCTGACCGCGGGCTGCATACTCCAGTGCGCGTACAAGTGTCCGCTTACACAGTTCGACCTTGAACCCGTTAGACTCAAGCGGCTTTGCGTTTTTTAACGCCTCGGTCGCGGAATGCTCGAACGTTTCACGCGTCGCAGGCTGGTTGACAAGGGCAACTTCAATTTCAGGAATTGCCCATGGCTTTGTTCCGACGCCACCCAACGCAATTTTGGCCACACGAATTTTTCCACCGTCGACTTCCAAAGCGACCGCCGCGCTCGCTAAAGCGAATTCGTAACTCGCGCGATCTCGAATTTTCAAATAGAGAGAGTTTTTCCCAGCAACCGTCATCGGTAGCTCAACGAATTCAATCAATTCACCGTCTTGCAAAACGTTCTCAGCGCTTGGGTCGTCGCCGTAAGCAATATAAAAATCACGAATCGGTATCGAGCGGCTTCCCGATGCATTTCGCGTACGCACAACTGCTTCCAGCGCCACCAACGCCACAGCCAGATCGGAAGGATGTGTTGCGATACATCTTTCGCTTATACCCAGTACTGCCATCATCCGATCTGATCCACCAATAGCATCACAACCGCTTCCTGGATTGCGTTTATTGCAGCGAAGGCTCGGGTCACGAAAATACGAGCATCTAGTGCGCTGAAGTAGATTGCCGCCGATTGTCGCCATATTGCGAATCTGCGGGCTGGCCGATAATAGCAATGATTCGCTTATCATCGGAAAATGCTCGGTTATCAAAGGATGCTCGGCAACATCACTCATCTTCGCGTGTGCATCGACGACCATCGAATCGTTAGAGCGTGCAACGGGTGCCCTTTTGCCTACGTCTAAATACACGAGCGTCTCGGGTTCCAGCACATTCAGCTTCATTAAATCCACCATCGTTGTCCCACCAGCCAAATACATGACCGTCGGCGAGGTTGCGAAATGATCCATCGCTTCCTGCGGCGAATGTGCAGACTTGAATTCGAATGGTCGCATTTAGTTGCTCGCTCGAGATGGCTTTGAAAAAGTGGACTCTTACTTCTGCGTCTTCGCCTGGTTGATTGCATCAACGATATTCGGATAAGCTCCGCATCGACACAAATTTCCGCTCATCCATTCACGTGTTTCTTGATCGCTTGCTACATGGCCTTCGGCAACGCAGGCGGTCGCTGACATGATTTGTCCAGGGGTGCAATAACCACATTGAAACCCTTCACAATCCAGAAAGGCTTGCTGCATGGGATGAAGCTCGTCAGCACTTCCGATTCCCTCAATAGTTGTTACGTCTTTACCCTCGAGTGTGGCGGCAACTGTCATGCATGCAAGTGCGCGATGGCCACCCACATGAACGGTGCAGGCGCCACAGGCACCATGGTCACAGCCCTTTTTCGTACCCGTCAATTGCAGCTGCTCGCGCAGTAAATCCAATAGCGTCGTCCGTGTATCTACCGCCACTGAATGCAGTTGGTTATTAATCCTTAAACCAAGCGAATGCGTCCGCCTATCGCTCACAGTCGCTGCGATCTCGGGAGTCTGCTGTACCTCAATTTGCACACGAGCCACAGCGATGCTCCCTGAAATCGAAGCCGCTGCAACAACCCCACTACTGGTTGCAACGAAATCGCGTCGACTAATTTCTGATTCGCCGTTTCCAGATTTTTTGCTTTTATCAGGCTCAGACTGCATGACTGGAGGTCTAGATAAAAAGGGCAAGCCTTCACTGCTCAACATCCGTTGTTGGGCAAAGTTTCGAGTCAGGCCAGCAAGAGTTGTGCCTGTTCACAAGGCTTCACACACACTTTAGAGATTAACTCTCAAGAACACAGTTAATATTCTAGTGAGCAACACATTAGTGGCGACTTCGTTTTCACGTCAATATGCTTACCCATTTCCATACACCTTTAATTGCGGTGCCTTTTAGAACAGATAGGTAGCTGATCGACCACCAAGCTCGTATGTTTTACTGCAACGATCCCCCCAGTTGGCTTGCCTTTGGTAAAGCATAATCACTGATGGCTCGCAACGTCATAGTTGATTAGGGCGCTTCTTTCCCCGTCGCAACACTGGTACTACATTTGCATCGGCGGCTGATAAATGTTTTAAGGCCGTATAGGGTCCGAGCTTCGGCGCGGAATGGCCTTAACTGTTTTCGACGCAACTTAGTTCTACCGGGGGCAATCATGGCGAGTAATTCTGGCTATTACACCAAGGACGATCTCAGCACATGGGATCGCATCAAGAAAGCGTTTGCAAATGATTGGGAGCAGACCAAAGCTGACTTTGGTGTGGAGGGCGCGCGAGACTTGGACCAGGATGTCGACGACACATTGAAGCAGGCGGCGGGAACAGATGATCAGTTCGAAAACCGCGAACAAGCCTTTCGATTCGGGTATACCGCGCAGCGCCGCTATGAGTCCGAGTACCCTGATTGGAATGATGAATTAGATACTCGCTTGCGCAGTGAATATGATGGTAACTATGAAACGGATCGTCGATACATCCGTCACGCGTATGGATTTAGAGAAGATCAATAGGTCGAATGCAAAAAGTTGAAGTGGCAGCGACTTGCCCATCGTCACGGGTGTTCTCGGCAGCGTTGACGATGGGCAAAAGCAGTCTTTGATTTACGATAGTGTAAAAAGGAATCGCTTACGATGGCAACGCTTAAGGCCTCAACGCGACCTGTTGGGATGGATTCGTGACCACAAGATTATTTGGGAAGAGACGATTACTGCTAGTCTTGAGAATGTTCCAGAAGCATCCATCAACCATCTTTGATGGTCACAACATAGGTAGAGCGCTCATTCGGCTCTGAGTTTCCTTGCGTACAGATTAACGTCAAGCTGCGCGGCCACCGACCGACCTAGCTACTTCGCTAGCACGCTGCAATCAGTTAAACATCTAGTTAAGGTTTCTAGCTGTGGTTTGATTGAATTTCGGGCTTGTGCAATGCTGGATTTCGCGGATAGTCAAGGTATAAATAGCTCGGCACTGGCTTCTAAAAATCCACTTTAATGGACTGTCCAAAGACTTGATGAAATCTTCGCCCCTTTTGATTGTCGGCATTGGCGCTTCTGCGGGTGGGCTGGAGGCGTTTCAGGAATTACTTCTAGCGCTCGGAGATGCTCCGGGTATCGCACTTATCTTCGTTATGCATCTCGAAAAGGACAGCGAGAAGCTACTTCTCGAATTACATTCGCAATCGCCCTTCTACGATGTCGTAAAGATATCAGGCCAACAAAAACTTTCTGCGCGGACCATCTATGTCTGTCCGCCGAAGACGTTGTTAGAAATCGAGAATGGGGTAATCCGACCTGCTAGATACGAGGATGACGAACCACCGTCGGCACCGATCGATCGCTTCTTGCAATCCCTTGCGGATGATCAGTCCGACAGAAGTGTTGGGATTATCTTGTCAGGGGCCGGGTCGGATGGAACACTAGGGATAAAAGCCATTAGCGACAAAGGCGGGATGACATTTGCACAGTCGCCGGAATCTGCCAAATTCGACAGTATGCCTCGAAGCGCATCGATAACTGGCGTGGCGGATCACGTTCTCGAGCCTAAGGAAATAGCCGCCGAGCTGAAGAAATACGCGAGCTTTTTGGCGGGCTACGCAAGTGAAATGCATGAGCCAGATTCTTTGAAAGAGATCCACGAAGCGATTCCAGAAATTGCCAATTTGTTGAAAGAAGCCACCAAGCATAATTTTCAACATTACAAGGTGAACACGCTTGCCCGCCGAATTCGACGCCGTATGCAAGTCCTAATGATTCCGAGAGTTCACAAGTATGTCGCGTTTCTAAAAGTGGATCCAGCAGAACCACAAAAGTTATTCCGAGAATTACTGATTAGCGTCACAGAGTTCTTTCGTGACCTAGAGGCTTTTGAATCGCTGGCGCAGTCCGTTCTTCCAAACCTATTTAGTAATCGTCAACCAAGTGACGTAGTGCGGATTTGGGTACCGGGATGCGCGACAGGTGAAGAAGCCTTCACCCTAGCGATGCTTTGCCTCGAGCATTTAGATCAACTGCAATCGCCGCCGGAATTCCAGATATTTGCCACCGACATTGACGACCGGGCTCTCGACCTAGCTCGGCAGTGTAGCTATCCGCTCGGCATTGCGGAGAACCTATCGGAAGAACGATTGGCTCGTTTTTTTGTAAAGCGGGGCAAAAAGTACCAATTGATCAAGGAAGTACGTAACCGCGTATCTTTTTCGACGCACAACCTGATCAGCGATCCACCTTTCTCTCGGCAGGATCTAATCTCGTGCCGCAATCTATTGATATACCTTGGTCCGCATTTGCAAAAGAAACTTATCCCCTTGTTTCACGGTGCGCTACGCCCAGGGGGCTTCTTGATGTTGGGCCCCTCGGAAAATATTTCATCGCATGGCGAACTATTTCGTACCATTGATGCTAAGTACCGGATTGCCCAGCGTAAGGGGACCGGAGTCGATGTGACAGCCTCACTAACAATTCCGAGTGGCACTGCTAACTTGCTCTACCGTGACACGAGTCGGCAGCCCGCGTCGGACCGGCCATCTGATCTGATGCAATTCATGCAACGCATAGTGTTAGATGAATTTGCTCCAAAATCTGTGATTATTGAAGAAGATGGAAAAATCCTATGTGCCTCAGCGGATATGCACAAGTACCTTACGATTGGAACGGGCAATTTCCAAAACAACATCATAAACATGGCTCGCGGTGGGTTGCGCATCGGATTGCGCGCCACGTTGCAAGAAGCTAGAGCCAAGCGTCGGCGTGTAGTGCACGATGGTCTTAGTGTGCAGGTGGATGGCATGTTGCAACCTGTTATGGTGACCGTTCAACCGATGCCCAAAATCGGTTCAGCGGCCGAATTATTCATGGTCGTATTCCATGACTGCGGCCTGCCCTTAGCCCGCGACGATGTAGCCTTGACTGCGTGCAATGATGGCTCTGGAAATGTTGGCAACTCGGTTGTCGGTGTCGATGCAATGATCAACCAGCTTGAACGGGAATTGTCATCCACTCGCGCTGATCTTGAGAATACCATTCGCGATTTAGAACATGCAAACGCGGAGTTGAAGTTTTCCAACGAGGAACTGCGTTCACTCAATGAAGAAATGCAGTCAACCAATGAAGAGTTGGAAACTTCTAAAGAAGAAATTCAGGCCGGTGTCTTAGCCTTAGGGAAAATACATAATGACCTCGAGAATTTATTTCAAAGCACGCAAATTGCAACGTTGTTTCTGGATGCAAGCGGCGACATCATTCGCTTCACGCCAGCGACGTCTGAAATATACAATCTGATTTCAACTGATATTGGTAGGCCGCTGGACCATATCACGCATAGAGTAATCGCCATGCCTTGCGTTCCTTCGCTGGCAGAACTCACTGTGATGGACAGTTCATTTGAGGAAGAGATTCACGCAACTGACGGTCGCTGGTACCTCAGGCGTGCCTTGCCCTATTTTCAAGACAAGCAGGCTGTCGGACTAATCCTGACGTTTATTGACATTACCTATCGCAAACGGTCCGCCATCCGCTTGTCGACGATGCACCGGGTGAGCCACATTCTTGCGAGCGATCCTGAAATGGCTGCGATTTTTCCAGAAATCCTCCAGGCGATACGGGAAACTCTTAACGCGACATGCTGCACGATATGGATGCTCGAGCCCAAATCAAGTACTTTGCAATTCACTGAAGCTTCGTTCGACGTGGACAGTCCACGCTTGAATAAGTTTGTTGAGCAATTCAGGGATTTGCATTTGGGAAATGGGGATGGACTGCCTGGACTTGTATGGCAAACACAAGAAGCTCAGTGGATAGAAGATCTTGCCAATGATGCAGAGTTTTTGAGGCAAGGGATCGCTGCCGAAGCAGGACTAGTGAGCGGCATCGCTTTCCCGATTGTTGTCGGCAATCGCATGTATGGCGTCATAGAAGTTTTCACTGCGGCCCGACTGGAAGGGGAACCAGCCTTACTGGCGACGTTGCTATCGATAGGCAATGATATAGGCCATTTCGTTCTTAGGAAAAGACTAAGGGAAGAACTTCGCGATGAAGAGGCCCGGAAGTCCGCCATTTTGGAAGCGGCCCTTGATCCAATTGTCACGATGGATAAGGACGGCTATATAGTCGACTTTAATCCCGCCGCAGAGTTGGCGTTTGGATTCAGCAAAGATGAGGTCCAAGGACAATCTTTGTCGGAAACGATTATTCCTGCTGAGTATCGTGAAGCTCATTCAGCCGGTTTGGCTCGATACCTTAGGACGGGCGACGCGCTCGTTATCGGGCGTCGACTAGAACTGAAGGCTCTTCGAAAGGACGGAAGTGTATTTCCGGTTGAAATTGCGATCAGTGCGATTGCGGCCCCAGATGGAACCCCCTTTTTCACTGCGAACATGCGAGACATTTCCCTACATCGAAAATTCGTTGAGGAAATCGTTGATCGAGACAATCGAATTACCGCTTTACTAAATTCTACAGCAGAGGGTATCTACGGTATCGGTTTGGACGGTTTTTGTACGTTCGCTAATGCTTCGTGCGCCCGACTACTCGGCTATGAAGATCCATCACTATTAATCGGTAAGCACATGCACGAGTTGATTCACCACACACGATGTGATGGTGGTCGATACAGTGTGGACGACTGCAAAATTTACACGGCGTTTCGAGTAGGCGAATCGACCCATGCAGATGACGAAGCTTACTGGCGTGCCGACGGCAGTTCATTCGCAGTCGAGTATTGGTCGTTTCCACAAAGACAAGAGGGTAAGGTTGTTGGTTGCGTAGTCAGCTTTCTGGATATCACCGAGCGAAAGAAGTTGGTCAGTGATCTTGCCGAGCGGGAATCGCACCTGCGTCGCGTTATTGACAATATGTTGGGTTTCGTCGGAGTTCTCGATACAACAGGCGTGTTGCAGGATGTCAACGAAGCAGCGCTGACTGTTGGGGGCCTCACCCGAGAAGACGTAATCGGTAAACCTTTCTGGGAATGCTACTGGTGGTCGCATGATGAATACCTCGTAGAGAAACTCAAAGATGCGATTGCTAGCGCGCTGAAAGGTGAGGTGATTCGATACGACGCTGAAATTCGAGCCGCCTTGGACTCAAGGCTTGACGTGGATTTTATGCTCGCGCCGGTTAAAGACAGTAACGGCAAAGTGACTTATCTAATCCCCTCGGGCGTAGATATTAGCGAGCGCAAGTCGGCTGAGCTCAAGGTAAAACAGCAAGTCGCCCAGCTCGACTTGGCGCTCGAGTCGGGGAGGATGGGCATGTGGGAATGGGACATTCCATCCGATACTGTTAGATGGTCAGCCCAACTGTTCGATCTCTTTGGCTATAGCATCGAGACATTCGAGCCCACCAAGGCAGGGTTCTTGTCAATTGTCCATCCAGATGATCGAAAGCAGTTAGAGTTCTTGATAGCCAGTGCGTTTTCCGAATCGTGCGTGAATCATGAAGTTGAATTTCGTGTAATCCACGGTGATAGGCTTAGCATCGTTTGGACTCACTGTAGAGGAACAGTGCGTCGAGATCTGAATGGAAATCCACTTGCGATTCTTAGCGCATTGGTCGATATCACGGAGAGAAAGCAACGCGAGCTGTCACTTGAGTTCTTGGCTGATCTACACACTGAGCTCTCCGCTCTGACAACTAAAGACGCGATCATTGCCGAAGCCAGCCGAAAGATCTCGGATTATCTGCAACTTTCGCATTTCCTCGCTATCCAAATCGATGCTGATGCAGCCCAGGCGGTAGTAATATCTGACCACTGCCGAGATGGATCAACTAGTTTGCTGGGTACCTATGATATGGCTCAATTCATTTGCGAAGATGAGCGACGGCAACTTGCGGCAGGACTACCACTCGTTGTCAACGACACGACAGCACTAACTCGGCCAGCAGACTTCATCCACAACTTAACTTCATTGCAAATTGGTTCTTTCCTCAGTGCGCCCTCCAGCCGCGACCAGCAACTGCGATTTATGTTAACAGCCATTAAACAACTATCCCATGTTTGGCGGAAAGATGAAATCGATTTACTTCGCGAGTTGTCAAACATCGTGCGACTAAAACTAGATCGCGCTTACGCTCAGAACGCGCTTACTGAAAGCGAAGTTAAATTTCGACTACTGGCGGACAACATCTCCCAGTTTGCATGGATGACCGATTCAACCGGAGCCATCTTTTGGTACAACCAGCGGTGGTTCGATTTTACTGGCACGACACTGGCCGAAATGAAAGACTGGGGATGGAAAAGCGTTCAACATCCTGATCATCTTGATCGCGTTCTCCGTCATTGGCAGGAGTGTCTTGCCTCTGGAACGATATGGGAGGACACATTTCCCTTGCGTTCAAGGACTGGCGAATACCGTTGGTTTTTGTCGCGAGCTCAGCCCATCCGAGATGCAGTCGGAAACATTGTTAGGTGGTTCGGCACAAACACCGACATAACAGAAACCAAACGAGCTGAAGCAGCACTCGCTGAGAGCAAACAGCGGCTCTCGATGGCGATGGAATCGGCGCGAATAGGTACCTTTGAATGGGAACCAGAATCCGATTCAGCTTCGTGGGACGACCAGCATTTGGCGCTCACTGGCCTAACGATCGACAATCTTAAAGGGTCCGATTTTT
>JANNNN010000598.1:0-1099 GCA_031398555.1 Planctomycetia bacterium
TCCACGGTTCTAGCAGAAGTAGAGTCGTGAATGCGCGTACCGGTAGGACAGTTTCCTGTGGTCCCAAGCTAGAAATACGACCACCGAACATTCGATTGCTTGAGCCTCGTTGTCGAAAATAGGGAGCAAAAAAGCCACAGGATTACAGTCGTGAGCAGACCTGTAACACTAGTTACGTAACCGATGGAACGCAACTCAAACTGCCGCGCAGCGGCTTACTTGAACCATAAAATGCACCGAAGTTGCTAATAAGGCCATCGTCCTATGGTGGCCCAATCCCTCGCAACTCGGTGATTTTTAAACGTTCGTCGAATCAAAATCAATCAACCTTTGGAGGCAAACGAAATGCAATTCAACACATTGTTACTGATTGCGCAAGCAGTTCCTTCTGATGCCTCTTTCTTGGGTTGGATCGTGAGCGCGTTGACCACAATTTCATCTCTCCTGATTGTCGTCACTTCGGCATTGCTGTTCTTTGGCGCATATTACCTCGTGTCAAATAAGCGACCTGCGGCCTCGCTAGCGTCGTACTTGGTACTCTTGCCGTTGCCATTGTTAATCTCGATATGTGGATGGATCTACGGTTCGATCGCATCTCTTGCAACAATTGCGGCGACACCAGATTTGGCGATCACTAATCAGGGAGTTGCGGGTGGTCTTGCCGCTTCCCTTCTTTCCGTGTTGTTTGCCATACTCGTCTCTTCGCCAACCTATGTGGTACTGGCGTACGGATTGATTGCTCGCGACTTCCGAACGCCAAGGCAGGGTGCTGAGATAGCGAACCCAGTTGCGAAATCGCCGACACTGAGCTCAATTGGCACTAACGCCATTCCAACTGTACACTAGACAGAGTTAGCGACGAAATCGGGTAAGGACGGCCATTGCTGACCGCCCTCCCCACACCACCGTACATGCGGGTCCGCATACGGCGGTTCAACGAAGATGAGCAAGCTCGGCCCATAATGTCTTAAGACTCAAGACTCCTTTAGCTGCTAACCAAGCGTTCGTCATACCAACACCGCTCGCGATCGTCTTGGCCATATGCCAAGGACCCTTGCGACTGATGCCGTGTCGAATGGCTTGCCTGCGCGGGACGCCC
>JANNNN010000585.1:0-5501 GCA_031398555.1 Planctomycetia bacterium
TTATGGTTGTTGTTCTCATCATCGTGAATATTCGCTGCGTAGTAACCAATTAACTGTCGCCAGCCGCTTTGCCCTAGGAGGTTGACGTACCCTTTGGGATAGCCGAATGCAAAATCAAAACCGACTAGCGTTCGCAGCCCCAATTTTTCGTGTCGACCCAGTGTTTCGTTGAGCCAGGCAACGCATTCTTTCCGAGTGGAGAAGTTTTTGGCTTCCGTTCTTTCCTCGGCATCAACGTATGAAACCCATATCGAAGCCGCACCTGTGGTCGGCTCGTTCCGAGACGACCAATCGATCATGAGGTAGGAATCAAAGCGTTTTTCGTCTGGACTGTCAGTTCCTTTGGTGACCGTCGCAGAAGGCGTGCGAGTATCAATTGGAGACTCGATGCCTCTTGTTGTAGGTTCAGCAGGCTTATCAGAAGATGCTTTACGCTCGATCGAACTATCCGTTCTAGAACTCAAAATCTGCTTCTCTAAATCGGTATCAGTGATGCAGTGAAGAGTTCCCATACCTAGATTGGGAACATCAGAACTCAATGAAAATCGCTCTACTTCTTCCAACAAGAGAACCTCGAGCGTATCGCCATCTTGCAGCTCATAGTCGTTTCCCGCTAACTGCTTTGCAAACTCCCCATGGAGCACTTGAATTGCTGGTGCTCGAGGATGCGGTTCTGCTGGCTTGGCCACCGTTGCGATCAACCCCGCTCTCAGGCCACGGAATACCAACGCAATTCGGTCGCCAGGTTGTAACCTCCCAACACCCGCAATGAGAGCGCCTTTGACGTTCTCGACGTTGCGGATAATTGCGTTATCGTTAAGTGCAAGTTCGAATGTTCGATCCGCGTCTGCTTTTGAGCTAGCGGCGTAGTAGAGCCACGATTGTATCGGCATAATTCGTCTCCTTCTCTACCTCTCAGTGATTTGTTTGATGGTGGTTCGCGCATCACGCCACGTCCGCATCCGGCTTCGGCTCGGCATTTCTAGCCAAACCAGTAACATGCTCAAGCTGACTTGCGAAATGCCCCTGCCGGTTAGTGGTAAAGGTAGATACCAGCTTCTTCGGATGCGGCCGTGAATGCAGTCGGACTAGGATAACAAAAATTTCCAATGCCGATTCTCAAGAACATAGATTTGGTACCTTGATTCAACTCTCGTAAATCATTGCAACTAGGTGATTTCCCTCGCCAACCAGCGAATTGTTTTGCTTGTAGGTTCGGTCTGAAACACTGTCGTAGGTTCCAAGGTGGCGATTCATCGTGTCGTATGCTCGAAGCTTGCCGCCGCCGGCTGCTTCGATGTAGCCAAGCAACTTCCCTGATTTATCTCGGATTTCTTTTTTGGACATGGTGATTGAGTCCCCATAGATTTGGAAAAGGAATGGAAAGTTAAACTGTCGACCCAGGAAAAAATAGAAGCGTACCCGCTCTTTGTCGAGCTTTGGTAAGCTTTTTGGTACTATCTCGAAGACCCGGCGGGTCGAAGAGTGGAAAACCTTTCACAAATCTTTCCAATTGAAACTTCGAGCGCGCTGTGGAGTTTTTAGTGAAGGTTCAAGTTGCTGTTTCTCTACTCTCAGATTTCTTGGAGACTCGATGACTCGATTTCGCTTTAGCACTGTCGGTTCCTACGCCGCGAAACTGAACGATGTGATCAAACGACCAATCGAAAACTCGTCTTCAGGAGGTGTCTCATTGCTCCGACTCGATTTCGAGATCTTCGAAATGCTTCACGGAAACGTACTAAGGTCGTATCGCCGATTCGCTTGCAGAGAACTTGTTATTGGTCGAGCAGTTCAAGCATGCAAAGATGCAAACATACTGGCCTATGCGCAAGCCTTGAGCCTGCATACGAATGGGATCGACTCTTCAGAGGATTGGGAAAAATTGAGAGAGCGCAGACCATGGATTTCCATTCAATTTGGAGAACTATCGCCGATTGACCATCGCCAGCCCTTTGCAAAGATCGGCAGCTTTATTCCATTGGACTACAGGATAGAGCAGATAGGCTTTGAACTAACTGATCCTTGGGGCAGCATCAATGATGCGGCTGCTTATCTTGGCCCTTCTCGTTCGACTGTTCGTCGAAGGGTCGATGAATTGGCAGTGACGTACGGGAAACAGCTCGTAGTGCTAACCGAAGGCGGGCATCGTCGAATTAATTTGCCTCTATTAAAGCAGCTTTTGGACGAGTAGCTTGTTGGTTTTCGTGTATGACAGCCCCCACTATTTCGAGTTATTTTCTGACTTTTTGCACTTTTGCCGCCTAACGGTATTAACGCGATCGTCGCTCTTGCAACGTATGTATATTGCCACTTCCTCATTCAACAGGAGACTCGATGAATCCATTCCTTTGCCTTTTATACAGTTTGCGGAACCTGATACTTTTTCGTGATTTTCGCGACAATCCGGCAAGGACTCACCGATTTGTCGAACGACTGGAAGCACTTCGTGGAGGTGCCAGTGTGCAGGACATGAAGGGCCTTATGACCGATTTCATGTTAAGTGGTGTAGGTTTGAAAACCGTCAATAGTGCATGCGATCAAATTCCTCGAGGCGTTTGGCTGACCGCGCGACAACGCAAGTGTATCTCCATGGTGCGAGAGTGTGGATACAAAGCGGGGCTATTATAGACCAGAGAATCGTTGCGTACGGTGGGAGTGTTCAACTCTCGGAATGGCTCACGTGGGCAACGGATGCATTGAAAACCAGGAGTTCCAAATGGAGAGAATTCGCGAAATATTCCCAATCGATCGTCACGAATTCGAAAATGACTTCTTGGTCGCCGCGCCGTATCTACTGGTGTCCATCCGGAAGCCAGGAACAAGGTTTGTTGAAGTTCCGATGGATTCTTGGTGCGTCAGCAAGTGCATACTCATGTTTCATGAGCACGACGGATTTGGCTTCAATTCCCGAGGAACGATTGTCACATTCGATGGTCGTATGTCGAACAAGCTTCTATCATTCATTGCGTTGAACTTCGCAAAGGCTCCGACACTCGTGATTCAAAGTGAATACAAAAGTCGAGAGCGAGAAGCAATCCGACTATCGCTCTGTAGATGGCTTGGCGTCCCGATTGAATTTGATCATCCTCCTGTCGATCCCGATATTGATACCGGAGTAGCCCTGCAAAGAAGCATCGCTGCCATTACCAATGATCTTGGAACGGGAGGGTGGCCATGGGAAAAGCACTAGATTCGGATTGGGCTTGGACAATTTGCTGTGTAGTTCAAGCCACGAACGTCGCAACTATCTACTTGCCAGAGGCAGTTGGCTGCGAGTCCACGATCAGTATGAGTCCAGACATCTTGCGAAATACGCTCAATTGGCGAGATGCTCCTCTAAAAACCACCGATCGAAGTTCATGTAGCTTCGATCCAGACAAGTTTATTGGCTCAGTACTTCGCTTGCACCGCGCAACGATCTGTTCACTGAGCCATTGTGAGCCGTGCATAAATCGCGTTCGAAAAATGAAGGAGGCTACTAGCTTTGGCCTGCTGCATAGCGATTCCGTGCTGCCTCGCTCATGGCAATCGATGCTTGACGCAGGTGCAAACTGGGCTTTAATTCACTCCGATTCCTCCAGTATCGATACCGAGATACCACGCGATCTTAGTACTCAACAAAGCCGCATATCAAATCGCATTCGGTTGACCACAGTTGCCAGTAGTTCTACCCATGCCAGCCTGGTCGCGTTGCACGATTGGATTTGTCGCGGCACCAGCAGTCGAACATATGACCGATACTCTGCTTACAGCATCGACATAGGGAAAGAAGGAGTGCAAGTGTGAGCGAAATCAACAATCCTATGATCGGTATCTGGTGGGATGACGGCAAAACGATTGTTTCGTTCAAGCAGTCAACCGGAAAGCCCGAACGTATTACTGGACTGTGCGATAGCGACTACAACCATGCCGATTTTTGGGCTACGGCGGCCGCACTTTTCAAGAGACGCACAAACGATGATTATTTTGGCATTCCTCGCGGGCGCGTGCTTTGGAACCCTCGCAAGAAACTCGCCATCAATTACCACGGCAATGCAACGGATCGAAGTCGGCTGGAGCTCATTGCGGTTGAATTCGGACTTGTCCAATGGATTGCAGTCGCCGACTTACACAATTCGATGAATGGACATGCGGATTCGTTGTTTTTCGATGCCGATTAGATAGATCGCTGAGTAAGCAAATCATTCCACTGGTTACTTTGAGTTTTCAAGTCATTCTCCAACGCTATCGATTGGACTTGGCGAAGACTCAGAGAATCGCGTCCATTGATCACTCGATCTAGTGTGAGCAACTCCTCTTGGATCTCAGAAGCTAGCAGCCGCAAGTTCATGATCTGCGTTACACGTGCACGATGGACATAGCCGAGCGTGGCGATCTCTGCATAGTCATGGACGTGGCCTTGGCGGATAAGGTCTTCGTAGTAGATCGCGAGTGCCATGTAGCGAGTGATGCGAGGCAAGCGGCCTTTGGGACGTTCGGGAGCTGTCGGCGGTGGGCCTTCAACCATGGCGATGTGCTTGCCAACTCGCTTCTTGTGAAAGGTGGCTCCAACTTGGATTCGTCGCTCATGCACGGGCCTCCTCAAGATCTTTGGTTGCATGCTCGGCACGCTTCTTGATGCCGATCGGATTGAAAGTGATAGTGACGCGTCCGGTCTCGCCGTCGTAGTCGACTTGTTTGACGACAACCTGAACCAGCCGGATCTGATCGCGGAGCGTCATCGATTCCCAGATTGGGTCGAAGGTGGTCAATGCGCAATTCGGCGTCGGTACCGTGATCAGCGTCGAAGACCTCGAGGACGATCAAAAACTCGTCGTCAAATTCGCGTCGGTCGGCTCGAAAACTCTCAGGGCGAAATACGCGCGGCTGCAGCCTGCGTAAGCCCTCTACAGCCCCGTTATCTTCGTGATAATCGGCCGGCCTTCGCGGCCGCCGCCCGCAACGCGCTCGATGGTAATGACTAGCGTCTTTTCGGAGGTGGCGCCCTCGGGTGACTTGAATTGCGCCTTTACGGTGACGTCTTTCTTGATCGTCTCGCCCTCGAACGTCTTCGGGTCAAGAGCGGGCTGACCAGGCTGCGTCAGCGACGCCTCGGCAACGCCGGTGGAGCGCTTGATCGCCGCAGTCGCGGCGGAGCTGGTGCGCGCGTGATTGGCAATGCCTTCACGCCACTTGTCCCATTCGGCCTTGGTCTTCTGCTGCGCCGCATTCAGCTTGGCGTCCGCCACCGCTTCCAGCTTGAGGATCTCTTCGATCGCCTTGATGTTGGCATTCTGGTATTCGATTTTCGTCCGGAGGAAGGCCTTCTCTTCTTCCGCCGCCTTGGCTTCGGCTTCGAAGAGCGGCTTGAACGTCAGCGGCGTGCGCGTTTCCGGGGTGGTGTTCTCGATCGAGAAGTCCTCAACGGAACCCTGCGTGCGCGGATCGATCTGCACCGCCGACATGCGGCCGACGGTGGTGTTGTCGCGGGCCTTGGCGGCGCGGAAGAACTGGGTCAG
>JANNNN010000712.1:0-1924 GCA_031398555.1 Planctomycetia bacterium
TGGCGGTTGTCGTTCAACAAAAATTGGATTCGACTCTTCGGGAGCCAACTCGGCAAGCGTTTGAGCAAGCTCAACAATCTGTGTGTCGCTAAGGGATTTGGTTTTCGCCGTTTGTAAGAGATTTGCAAACTGCAAAGTGTGAACCAATCGTCGCACCGGTGGAAAGCGCTCGTCTTGAAGTAGATTTCCTACCGATTCTAGGACACTCCGGACCGTCTTCCAGTCGCGAACTTCACCTGTTTTAAGTTGTGGCGGAGCAGCGGGCTCTGCCTTCAAGCGAAGATCTCGGACGAGCTGCTTAACAAATGGAAGATGCGTTGATGTCGCGACACCGAGATCAGCGGCTGCCGAAGGACAAGCTCGGCGCAGTGTTAAAACAGCTTGTTTCTCGTGCGCTATCAACTGCAATGGAAAGATCTGACAGGTGGTTGGTTTCGCCGTAGGTCCAAATTTGGAATGAATGCGGCACAGTCCATCTTCGGTTAGAAAAATACAGCTCCCATCGGCTTGATGCGCCAAGCGAAAACCACTCCCAGATCCTAGATCGCTTACTAAGATGCGTCCACGATACTCAGGTTGTTCTTCCCACTTCTGATTCTTCAAATTTTCCGCATCGATTTTACTGAGCGGAATTACACTCCCGCGGCAGCAGAATCCGCATTGGTGGCAATCCCATTTCTCTTCGTTTTTCAGTAAGACGATCGGAAGCGACATAGGTTCAGCAGGTCACATTCAAAGAGCCACTATCCACTCGATTGACAATTGAATAAGCGAGTAGGACTGTATGCAAGTCAAGTTGTTGTTTAGCGTTATTGTATCGCGTCGGAGAGCAACGGCGACTGCACAATCGCCTTCGCGGCGCGGCGGCCATCGCGAACACATTGAGGAATTCCGACCCCTCGATAAGCTGCACCGCAGAGCTGCAAACCAGGAATTTTAGCCACTATGCGGTCCATTTCGGCAACACGTTCAACATGTCCTACAAAGTATTGCGGCATGGCATTCCTCCACCGCACAATCGCTTTCCAACGTGGCTTACGACCAGCCCAACCTAGGATCGCACGCAGTTCCTCTTCAGCTATCTCGTGCAATCTCATGTCCGTTTCGTCGACCAATTCCGGTGCCATCGCGCCACCTAGAAACAATCGCAACAGGATCTGATCTTCAGGCGTTCGTCCTGCGTACTTATTGCTGCTGTAGCTGATCGCAAGCACGCGACGGCCTTCTTTCCTGGGCACAATCAAACCAAAGCCGTCGATACGCCTCTTCAAGTCAGCTTTGTCGACGACCATAACCGCCACAGCGCTTGAAGCATACTGTATGTCGCCAACTAAGGAGCTCAACGCTGGACAGCTTGCTCGGAGCAACTCTGCAGCCCTCGCGGCAGGCAAGCTAATGACCAGTCCATCGAATTCCATCGTTCCGCGAGTTGTATCAAGTCGCCACTTTGGTGCAGGCGGATCGTTGCTTGCCTGTTGAATGCCACGCACTCCGCAACCCAGATGAACGCAACCCGTTGGCAGCGACTGAACGATGTGTTGAAGCCAGTGGCTCATACCCGCCGCGGGAGCCATAAACTGATCATAGCGAGCACCACTCGCCCGCCCGGCAACCTGCTTTGCTTGAGTTTTGCGAGAGCGCAAATGCCCGCGAATTAGACCGCCATGGGCGCGCTCCATTTCAACGAACTGGGGCATCGTGGCTTGCATGCTTAGCGTCTTAGGATCCGCTGTGAAAATCCCACTAACAATCGGCTCGACCAAGTTATCAAACGCCTCGCGTCCAAGTCGACGAAGCGCAAACGATTCAAGCGATTCGTCGTCCGTGCTCTCACGCCGAGGAATGAAGAATTCTTTGGCCAATCGCAGTTTCCCTGCCATTGAAAGCGTTCCGGTTAGTAACATCGAATCGATCCGCGTCGGCG
>JANNNN010000587.1:0-2598 GCA_031398555.1 Planctomycetia bacterium
GTCAGAGTATCTGATGGCAAAGAGCCGAAATTATAACGACTGGCGCGGCGACATTCACAATGACGACGGCGTGTTCCGCTTCAATACACTGCTTACACCTAATACTTCGTCGCCTGATATCATTCTCAATGGTTGGTATCAAGCGACCGGTGATCCTTACATGCCTGCCGCAACAGGAACACAGCAACGCAATGCCGCTAGAAGCCGTCATACCGGTGGTGTGAATGCCTCGTTGTTTGATGGCTCCGTACGCTTTATTTCCAATTCAATCGCTTTGTTTCCGTGGCAAGCGATGGGTTCCATGAACGGCGGCGAAACGGCAGAAATCCCCGAGTGATCCAGCCTTCATGTCGTGTTAGAATCTCAAGATGTACTCTGTACAAACGGAGTACATTACATTTGGGACCAAGTATATTTAGACCCAACCATTCTTCGACCGAAGTGTATCTAGTCCCATAATTCTGAGTAGAGCATTCAAAACAATCGCAAGTAACTTCCATTTTCCGGAGCTCAAGATCCATGGTTCGCGTATTGAATTGGTTCTTCGTTTTTTCATGCGTATTTGCAATTGGTTGTGGCCCAGAATCAAAGATGGCTACAATCAGTGGAGTGGTTACAATCGATGGCACGCCGGCTGAAAAGGGTTCCATCTCGTTCATTCCCTTAGATGGCATGTCTCCCACTGCCGGAGCTTCGATCGAGAACGGCAAGTTCACTTCAGAAGCCCCCATTGGGGAATCGAAAGTTGAGATACGAGTTCCCAAAGTTGTCGGCAAGAAAAAGCTGTACGATACGCCGGAAAGCCCCATTCAGGAAATCATGGACGAGGTACTACCGAAGAAGTACAACGAGGCTACCGAACTCCGCTTCACTGCTCAAAAAGGTAAAAACGAAAAGAACTTCGAACTGAGCACCAAATAGTAAAGCGAAAACGGACTATCCGCATTTTGGACGAGGAAATGTAGCTGGTTTGGTGAGAAACCGCTGCTTGTCAGAGAACTCACCTTCGCATCCGGCGTTTGACGAAACCAGCTACCTAACTGCATTCCTTAAATTGTGCTTCTGGATGATGTTTGCAAATGCCTCACAGCGTTTGACCGGAGGCATGGCCTTCCTTCACTGCAAATAGTCATTAATCCACGTAAATAAATTCGTTCGAATTAAGAATGGCTAAGCAAGCGGCGGTTTCAGCATCTAAACTCCCCTGATTCATAAAATCTACAACGATACTTCGCTCGTTTTCGGTAGGCGTTCGACTAAAGACGCGCAGAAACAAGGTAGAAACGCTATCTGGATGGTTGTCGTGGGTTGCGCCGCACTCTGCTCGCCACTTCTCTCGCAGCGCCCTAGCACACTGCAGGCTGAGATCGCTGTTGAGCATTTGTAGCGACTGAATCGCCGTAGTCGATCGATCTCGCAACGGACAACTTGCGCCAGCATCGGGGCGGTCAAAGACTTCGAACAACGGATAACGCAGATTACGACGCGCAAAGATGTAGATACTGCGGCGCATGTGATCGGCTACATTAGCATTCGTCTTCCATTGATCCTTGAGCAACGTACTCGTAAGCTCGCTCGGTAGAGGCGGCATCACGCCAGCACCGCCAGCGCGAACGTCCAGCAAACCTGAGACCGAAAGCATACTGTCGCGAATCGTTTCGCCATCCAAGCGATGCCGAAGAAAGCGACTGTACAGTTCGTTTCTTGGATCATTTTCAAGTCGCTTGCTCCAAGCGTCATCGCCGTCGGAACGCAGACTGGTTTGACGATAGGTTGCTGATAAAACAATCTGCCGATGCAGGTCCTTCAAACTCCAACGATGTCTCTGCAATTCGCTTGCAAGCCAGTCCAACAGTTCTGGATGCGTCGGACCACCGGGTACCACTCCCACATCACTGGAACTCTCAAACAGGCCTCGGCCGAAATGATGCTGCCAAACGCGATTGACTATGACTCTAGCGGTCAGCGGGTTGCCGGGCTCAAATAACCAATGCGCAAAACTCAATCTAGGGTGATTCGAATCGCAGTTGTTACGCGCTGAGTCTCCACCAGCGGCGATACGAGGAAAGGTAGCTAGCACCACCGGTCCAGGTTGATTGAGTTCGCCGCGAAAGTAAAAGCGTGCTGTTTGTGGCGTTTGACTTTCGAATACGTTGTAAGGCTTGTCTCGCACCAACTCAGGTACGGCTGATTCGAAAATAGCCCGCATGCGAAAGAAATCGGCCTGGCTAATCGGATCGTATTTGTGATCGTGACATTGAGCGCACTGCATCTGCAGCCCGAGCAGCGCCGAGCCAATTGTCGACGTTAACTCATTGAGGCGATCATGGCGACGTACATCTTGGTTGTTCAAGTCCGGCATGTCCGGTCCTGCCAAACAGAACATGGTCGCGATTCGATCGGCGGCGTTTTCACTGAAATCACCAGCGACTTGAAGTCGAATGAATTCATCGTAAGGCATATCTGAATTCAATGCGTTAATGACCCAGTCGCGATATTGCCAAGCGTTATCTCGCACCTTGTCATGCTCAAATCCATCGCTCTCAGCAAAGCGAGCCAAGTCGAGCCAATGCTGCGCCCAGCGTTCCCCGAATCGCG
>JANNNN010000725.1:0-3491 GCA_031398555.1 Planctomycetia bacterium
CAGTTCTCGCCCACACTCGCGTGCACTTTGCTCATAGCGGCAGGCACGATCGCCGACTGGCCAGTTGAAAGCCGCAGCTGTTCGCTACCACACGAAAGTTGTACACCGCCATAAGGTGCCGTTAGCAAATGAAGTCGTCCATCGCCTGCCACAGTATTCGAAGAAGTGAGTCGCTCGAAGTTGAATTTTTCACAACTGACCAAGCGTTCACGCCCGGCTTGTTCAGTCGCAGCGGGCGTCTGCAACGGACGTGGCCCACTTTCGAAATCGATGACTTCCAGCGACTGGTCGATGTGCAGGGCTCGCGGCTTGCCGTTCGCGTCGACTCGATTCCAGTCGAACAAGCGGAACGTCGTGTTTGACGCTTGTTGGATTTCAGCAACCAACAACCCGCCTCCAAGTGCATGAACGGTTCCGGCTGGAATAAAAACGCAGTCGCCACGTTGCGGTTCAATTCGATGCAGACAGTTTTCAACATCGCCTGCAGAAATCGCATCGCGGAGCCGTTCCGGCGTGACGCCTTCCTGTAGTCCAGCGTAGAGCACTGCACCTGGATCGGCGTCGACAATATACCAAGCTTCCGTTTGTCCCAAGTCCGGCGGATTCATGCGAAGTGCGTAACTATCTTCCGGATGAACTTGAACGCTGAGTACCCGCTGGCAATCGAGATACTTCAAAAGCAGCGGCAATTGCTCAGTGTGAGGATCGCCAAACAACCACTGGGGATTTTCCTTGGAAATTTCGCGGAGTGATCGCCCGGCGAACGTGCCGTTTTGAACGACGCTCTGATGTTCGGCATGATCGACGATTTCCCAGCTCTCCGCCCAAACGCCACTACTTGGTAACGACTTGCCAAGTACCGTATTGAGTTTTCGGCCTCCCCACAGATAGTCACGAAACGCGGGCTCGGTCTGCAAAAAATAGGCAGCTGGCATCCAAATTCCAATTCGGTTTATAAGTAGCAGTCACGTTACTAGACTCAGTATCCCTGCGAACATTCGAAGTTCAATGTATGCTGGTAAAGTATTACCTGTCGGCGTGCGTTCGTTAACAGGACTAACCAAACGCAGGCCTACCCCTTCCGGCTTGACAATCTAGCCAGCCGACCCAGAAAAGGAAAGCGTGGATGCTCAAAAAGTCGAAACAAATGGTCGATGACCTATTCGCAAAAAGTTCGATGTCGTTCGGCGAGCATCTCGAGGAGCTCCGCAAGGCGCTCACCAAGGCATTCATTTGGCTGGGTGTGGGCACGGCGATTGGTTTGTATTTTGGCACCAGCGTAGTGAAGTTCGTCGAAGCACCACTTCGGGGCAAATTGAGCGAGTTTAAGATTGAGCAAGCCAAGCGTTTGTTTTTCAAAGCGAACGGTGTCGCCCCATCGCCCAAGATGGCAGCCTGGATGGAAACCAACGGCGTTGTACCAGAGCGCATATTTATCGATCCCAATGAGATAAGCTCGCCGGTCTCGGAGCCAGAAACGGACGTTTCTGCGACTGCCGCAGAGTCTTCAACTGAGTCCGCCGATAAAGCGGCCAAGCCACAAGCCAAGCAAAGCGCGCTCAATCCATGGAAAGACGTTGACGTAGCCCGGCTCGAGCGACTTCGACCACTTTTACTGTGGCGGCCGATCGAGAATAAGTTGCTGACCTTTAATGTGCTTGAAGGTTTCATGATTTGGCTCAAGGCCGGCTTGGTCGTCGGAGCGATGATTGGTAGCCCTGGCATCTTCTTCCATGTCTGGCAGTTTCTTGCAGCGGGTTTGTATCCCCACGAGCGTCGCTACGTGTATTGGTATATGCCGCTAAGTTTGGCGCTGTTTTTCGCAGGGATCTCGCTGGCTTTTTTTGTCGTCTTTCCACTGATGTTAGCCTTCATGCTGACATACAACTTGGAAATGGAAATTGACATGGCACCACGTTTGAACGAATACATGTCGTTAGCGCTGATGATACCATTGGGCTTCGGTGTAGCCTTTCAGTTGCCGCTGGTCATGTTAGCGCTTCATCGTTTTGGCATCGTTAGTGTCGAGATGTTCGTTAACCAATGGCGTATGGCCGTTCTGGTAATTGCCTTTCTCGCGATGGTGCTCACCCCCGCGGATGTTTACACAATGCTTGGGCTGTTCTTCCCAATGGTTGCACTCTACTTCTTCGGAATTTTCTTGTGCCGCTTTATGCCCGCTGGTCGCGGCATAGGTTCGCAAGCTCTCGATCCACAGGGCTAGACAGCGTTAAGCATCATTTCAAAGTGGTCGTCACTTAAGTCGGGAGAGCGAGGCTCCTGCCGAGCATATCTCGGCGAAACAAAAAGCCTTCACGGTACTTTTAAACGTTGACCTAATGACCGTGCGCGGTTTCGAGCAACCAATGAAAGCCAGCTGGTACAGTTAAGTCAAACGGGCTGTGGAGAGTTGCTCGGCGGAGCCTCGTTCTCCCGTTCCACGCTGTGATGCAACGGTTTTTCAAAGTAGTCGTCACGGAAATCGGGAGAGCGAGGCTCCTGCCGAGCATATCTCGGCGCAACAAAAAGACTTCACTGTACTTTTGAGCGTTGTCCTAATGACCGTGCGCGGTTTCGAGCAACCAATGAAAGCCAGCAGGTACCGTTAAGTCAAACGGCCTGTGGAGAATTGCTCGGCATAGCCTCGCTCGCCTCGCTCTCCCGTTCGATGTCTCACTGATCAAAACCAACGCAAAGCTTATTACAGTGTGGGGCCGGAGCCTAGAGAGTATCGCGTGCTAAGTGCTTTTCCGCTGCACAACCGTTACATTCACCACTCCAAACGCCCTAACTTCAGAAAGTGTGGGTCGTCATCGGCTTCTACCGTTCAAAGCAATACTAGGTTTCCAAACAGAGAGTCCCTCTTCCTCGGCACGTGTGAAATCTTTTCAATAGCGATCGTTGATGACGAAGTGCACCCCAACTCTAAATCGGCAGCCACGTCGAAACGGCATTGCTGTGGTCGAATTAGCGATCACACTACCGGTTTTTGTTCTGATTTTACTCGGAACCATTGAAACGACACGGATGATTTTTCTCCAGCAGTCGCTGGAAATCTGTGCCTATCAAGGGGCTCGCGTTGCCCTTATTCCAAGTTCGACTACTGCGAAGATTAGCCGCGCGTCGGCAACGATTTTGACCGATCGAAATATTAAGTCTGCCAGCGTTTCCGTATCGCCAGCAAATTATGAAACGATGGGCTACGGCACACTGGTGACGGTACGAGTTACCGCACCCTGCAATATGAACAGTCCTTTTTCGCCATGGTTTTACGGCGGTCGCTCCCTGACCGCTGACGTCACCCTAATGAAAGAATATTAGTGCATTGTCCAGATTAGATTTTGGGGTTGGTGCAGCTGATTGCGTTTTCGATGTTACGTGTATGAATGCAATTGTGACCGTTATATCGCAGGTGACTTATCAGCCGGTACGCGTTAGAGAGCGTCCCGCCTAAAAACGCAGGGAAAACGCGATTTTTCAAGCGACTTATC
>JANNNN010000590.1:0-3158 GCA_031398555.1 Planctomycetia bacterium
CCGGTCATCAGCACCATCGGAACAACTTCAACGATCTTCTGCAGACGCAGCATCAGTTGGTAGCCGCTGTAATCCGAAAGGTTGATCGCAGAAATTACAACGTCATAGGCGGCGTTAACGCGGCTGGCGCGGAACATTGAAACAGCTTCGTCGCCATAATGGGCCGTTTCGACGATACAACCGTAGCGTTCGAGCAAAGCGTGGGCATCGTTAAGCACCGAGTCATCGGCGTCGACCACCAAAATGCGTTTGCCGCGAACTTTGTTATGCAGTTGCTGGGTACAACCGGCTGGTACCGCTTCGACAGGCGCCAGGCGTTGGCCAATTTGCTGGATGACGCGTCGAATGTCACGAGCGTTTTGTAGAATGCGTTGTAGGCGATCGACGACATCTGGGTCGTGACCGATGTACTTTTCGATAATGCTAACTGCGTCGTTCAGAATGTGATCGACGGGAAGCGCAACTGCACTGTGGATGGCTTCACAACTTTGCTGGGCTGCGTTGTTCTTCTGTGCCACGAGCAATTCGAGCGTATTCAAAGAGACCGCTACATCACGAGCGAAAATCTCGAGGAACTGCATATCCGAAGTGGTGAAGGCTCGGACCTTGTTGCTTTCGACATTGATCGTACCGATAACGGCATCGTGCAAAATTAAAGGCACCGTCAGTGAACTGGCGGCGCCCTTGAAAGCTTCTAAGTAGAGCGGGTCTTGGCTGGCGTCTTCGCAAAGATAGCTGCGTCCGGTCGAGGCCACATAGCCAGTCACACCATTGCCTTGTGGGCTCGCATAAAGCTGCCGATCAGCGGCTTCTTGATCGATTCCTACGCTCAGCAAAGGAATCAAATTGTTGTCCTGCTCCAGCAAACGGACTTCAACGATTTCTACGTTCAACAAGTCGGCGGTGTAGTGACGAATGTTGTCTTTCAGTAGATCGATGCGGGACTGAGTATCCATCGCAAAGATTTCGTCGGGCTTTAGATCGGTCAGCCGTTGGCCGGCTTGATGGATCGCCGCTAGTTTATGTTGCTGATAAATTTCCGCGGTTATGTCGCTGACTGTGGCCACTAGGGCCGCTTGATCGGTGGCGGCATCTGTCAACGGGGCCACGTGAACTTGGTAATAGCGGTTGTCCTCTGACTGAAGGGTGCTGCTGCTGGGCGAGCCGGTGGCGAGGGCTGTATGGAACGGACAGAAATCCGGCCCCATGATCTGCGTGTCGCCAAGCGTGGCGTAAAAATTTTGACCGAGAACTTCGCTGAGCGGCGACCAGTTACGCAGCCGTCCGTTGGCCCACGTCACGACCATGTCGGCGTTTACAAGAGCCACACCGTCGGGCATGCCATCCAGGATCCGTTCACTCTGCAACAAGCGAACAATGCTATCGTCTGAATCGACTTGTTGACCGTCGAGGTAAACGCCCGCGTATTGATAACGAGCCAGCCGAGAAATCGCTTCAAGCGGCGTCTGGACAAACTCGATGTCGATATTGTTCTGGAGAGCCTGCTGCATGGTCGATTGACCCGAGCTGCCGATCCAGAGGATTTTTGATTTGGTACTCAACCCAACTCTCCCCACCTGGCAGCCATCAATGTGCCGCTTTCGCTAAAATGGCATCGTACTCGCCTAGTCCGATGCGTCTTTAAGATCAGCGTAAACGGTTTTCCGCCAAGATAATCGTTAACCAGTATTGCTGTGTATGGTAAGTATAGGACCTAGTTTCTGCTATATCAACGGCAAGGTTTTCCACTTTATAAGAAGAGTCAACCACTGTTAGGTTCCGCAGTTACGGGATTTTGTTTCGGGTCGATTTTGAGATCGCGGGTGTACGTGCGAGACGAAAGGCGTGGGGCAAGCCATTCGGAACTCATACAGTTCAACTGAACTCCGCAGAAAAACACGCAGTTTGGGGCCATTTGTCCCGAGCGATATCGAAACGTCAGATTTTAGATGGAGAGGGACAGGACAAATGGTCTCATCCCAAGGTCAAACTTTTTAAAACAGAACGATTTTTCAATGTGCATTCCACCCAGATTACAACTGACCGCTCAAATTATCCTTGCAATCGTTGTGATTGCTCCTGGGCAAGCGGCGGAGCCGAACGAACTTCGACTCATGACGTACAACGTCCATCACTGCGAGGGAGTCGATGGAAAACTGGACATTGAACGCATTGGCACCGTCATCAAAAACCAGAAGTGTGATTTGGTCGCCCTTCAAGAAATTGATCGCAAAACAACTCGCAGCCAGCAAGTCGATCAATGGCGACTTTGCGAAAGCTGTTTGGCGAAGGCCCGCGCCAAGCGATACTCGCAGGCGACTTTAACGCTCCGGTAACGCGTGACGAGATGAAAGTGGTGCTGGAAAAATGGACTGATGTCGACGCAACCAAACTTACGCCGACGATTCCTGTTTCGAAGCCGACACTTAAGATCGATTATATCTTCTTCCAACAAGGCAGTCCCTGGAAAGTTGTTTCCGCGGAAGTCCTCAACGAGCCCGTTGCTTCTGACCACTTGCCCCTGGTTGCGACCGTACGCAGGTAGATCCACGTAGCGTAGGCGGCCAACGGTCGCAACTTGCGGAATCGCGGGGCAGGCATGCTAAGTCTAAAAACTTTGGTTCTCGCCAGGCAAGCTGGCAAGGGGCCGACACAAATCGAAGACATGGGGCATAAACAAGCTGGCCCCCTGCCCACTAAAACTGACTCGGCCGTGTTTAGAAATGTGCGCCAGCTATTACAATAGCCTGCGACCCACATTCCAACTCCCATCAGTGAAGCATCCCATGCGCGTCGGACTTTTTATTCCGTGTTACGTTGACCAGTTCTACCCGCAGATTGGTATGGCGACTGTCAAAATTCTCGAACGCCTGGGAATTGAAGTCGACTTTCCGGTGGCCCAGACGTGCTGCGGCCAGCCGATGGCTAACACGGGATGCCTCGATGATACGCGACCACTGGCGGAACGTTTTCTTGAAATTTTCAGCGACTATGAACACGTTGTCTGCCCGTCAGGTAGTTGCGTTTCGATGGTCCGAAATCATTATGAAAATTACTTTCAGTCCGATGCGCGTTACGAGCGATTGAAGTCGCATACCTGGGAACTGTGCGAGTTTCTAGTCGATGTAATGCAAGTCGAAAGTATGCCGGTTCGATTC
>JANNNN010000753.1:0-2588 GCA_031398555.1 Planctomycetia bacterium
CTTGAATCGCTCAAGCCGCTCCGGAGCCACGACTCCGAGGCGATACATAACGATGGGTACGCCAGCCAAACCATATTGGCTAAAATCCTCGCCGCCCATGACAGGCTCCATCGGCAATACATTCTCAGTTCCAATTGCCGATTGAAAACTCTGCCGCACCCGCTCGGTCAACTTGGCGTCATTCTCAAGGGCAGGCACACTTTCAGAAACGGTGATGATCGGATCCGGCGCATCGTAGGCTTTCGCGATCGCCATGGTTCGGCGTTTGATCGATGCTAGAACTTTTTCGCGAACATCAGGTTTGTAACTGCGGACGGTGAGTTGTAACTTGCAACTGTCGCCGATGATATTGTGTTTCGATCCGCCGTGAATCGAGCCGACGGTAACGACCGCGGGCTCGATAGGTTTCATCTCCCGCGACACGATCGTTTGCAACGACAAAATCAATTCGGCGGCTTGAACAATTGGATCGATGGTCGTGTCCGGCGCTGCCCCGTGACCTCCCCTGCCTTTAACTTCTATGTCGACTGTGTCCACATTGGCCAGCGAGTAGCCCGCGCTGACAGCCACTTTACCCGTCGGCGTGAAGCTCTCGCAGTGCAGTGCGAGAGCAAAATCAGGGCGCGGGAACTTAGTGAATAGACCGGCTTCGAGCATCGCTTCAGCCCCCGATCCGCGTTCCTCGGCGGGCTGACCGATGATGACAAGCGTGCCATGCCACAGATCTCTATGTTCCGCTAAAAACTTCGCGGTGCCTAGCAAACTGGTCATGTGAATGTCGTGACCACAGGCATGCATCACCCCTGTTGTGGCTCCTCCAGCGGCAACGACTGTCTGTTTCGAAGCGTACGGCAAACCGGTTTGCTCGCTGACCGGCAACGCATCCAGATCGGTACGAAGCATTAGCGTTGGGCCTTTCCCGTTTCGAAGCAGACCAACGATACCGTGCCCGCCAAATTTCTCAGTGACTTCGTACCCCGCGGCTTTCCATGCTTTTGCCATATAGGCCGCGGTTTTTACCTCTTCGAACGAAACTTCGGGATTCAAATGCAAATACGTATAGACTTCGAGGAACTCAGGCAATTTGGCTTCGACCCACTCATCGAGCCCTTTCGGACCGGCGGCTGAGCAGTACATCTTTTGACCAATCTGACCACTGAAGAGGATCGCACAAACGGCAACTGTAAAAAGTTCTTGCAGCAACCGATGACGAAGCGGTAAACATTCTGATTGCATGACTCATCCCATTTCGACTGAGTAAACGACGACGTATTGGCGAAACAGCCGGAACGCAATGCGAAGTCGCCTCAAAGCGACCGGCTACAACACTATAAACCATCTTCTCATTTAGTGGTGGGCGTGTAATACTCTCTAAGTCTTCAAATTCCACTTTGTCTGTTTTTCGTACTCTTCTTGGGCGTGGTTTACTTCAGTGCCGCATGTGTTTCAGACTAAGGACATAACTGGCCAGTTCATCTTTCTTGGCACAGGTACATCGGTTGGCGTTCCATCGATCGGATGCGCTTGCGATGTTTGCACTAGCACGAATCCGAAAAACAAACGCACGCGGTGTTCGGCCATCCTTGGACTGCCGCGTGGCAACCTTTTGATTGATACCGCTCCGGATTTGCGGACGCAATTATTGCGAGAGGGAATTGGGATAGCGCATGCCGTCGTGTACACGCATGAGCATGCCGATCATATTTTCGGCTTGGATGACTTACGGCTGTTTCCATTTCGACTAGACGGCCCAGTGCCCTTGTATTGCGAAGAGATCGTCGAAGACCGAATTCGTCGGAGTTTCGATTATGCCTTCAAAACGGGTCCAGTAACTCATGCAGGGGCTAGTCCAAAACTCGAGTTTCGAAGGATCGGATTGGAGCCATTTGAAGTACTTGGTGTCGAAGTGCAACCCTTGCGATTGCTTCATGGTCCGAACTATCAAGTGCTCGGTTTCCGCATCGGCAATATCGCTTACTGCACCGACACCAATGCGATACCAGAGGCAAGTTACGCGACGTTGGCCGGCTGCGAGGTGCTGATACTCGATACGTTGCGAATTGAACCTCATCCAACGCACTTGCATATGGCAGCGGCTTTAGAAATCATTGAACGCGTTCAACCACAGCAAGCTTACTTGACGCACATCGCCCATGAGCTCGAGCACGATCGCTGCAACGCAATTCTTCCCAGCGGCGTGGAGTTGGCTTACGACGGGCTGAGTATACCGTTGAGATGAGCTCGACATCCTTTCGCGATTGAGGAGTGGTCTACACTGTTTTGCTCAAGGCAACGAATTCAGCTGCGTAGCTGGTTTCGTCAGAAACCGGATGGGAAATAAATTGTCCCGCGGGGGGTGGCGACTACGCGGGTTCTTTGTCGGACCAAACGGCCAGTTCGGTTCCAGATGGTTCAGCGAATTGAAAACGCCGACCGCCCGGAAATGAAAAAATCGGCTGGATGATCGTCCCGCCTGCCAGCTTGACTTTCTCGAACGTCTCTTCCAGACGTTCGCTATAGAAAATCACCAGCGCCGAACCGTTGGCCGTTGATGACGTTTGAGCCGACTTGAAGAAGCCACCTTCAAC
>JANNNN010000762.1:0-1627 GCA_031398555.1 Planctomycetia bacterium
CGGAGGCTAACGCCTTCCGGATGATCAGTCGCTAGAAAAATCGCCTTTTCCCTCGGCTTTTAGGCCCTGGGCTCTCACCAGCGCCCGGTTATTCACGTGGTAACCGGGTTAGCGCACTCCAGCTAGTCCAAAAATTAAATCTAGACGGTCCGCTAGGGGCAGTTATTGTAACCGGGCGGGCACAGGAAATTCGAGCATAAACTTGGTGCCGCGGCCCGCTTCACTTTGAACGCTGATGCGACCTCCATGGGCTTCGATAATTTTACGTGCAGTTGGCAATCCGAGCCCCGATCCGCCGTGTTTAGTCGAGTAGAAGGGCTCGAACATCTTGATCGCAGTCGTATCGTCCATTCCGCAACCGGTGTCGATCAAGTCGAGTGCAACGCCGCGCGGAGTCGTGTAAGTTCGAACGACCAACTGGCCACCGTCAGGCATCGCTTCGAGTGCGTTTTTGACCAAATTGATAAGGGCTGCTTGGAGTGAATCGCTATGCAGCAAGACGCTGGGAAGATCGGTGTCGAGATAACGAATTACGTCGATTCCCGACTTGTCGGCTTGCGGTTTAAAAAGCCGCAGGACTGTTTCGACCTGTTCGTTCACACTGCCAGGAGTCATTTCCAGGTCTCGCATCCTAGCAAAACGCAGAAAATCTCGCAGCAGGTTCTCCATCCGCTGGCATTGCTGTCGAATCATGTCGACTTTCGCTTCCGCTCGACGACGCCCCGGCCATTCGCTCTCAGTCAGCTCTTCGCTCAGCAAGTCGGCGTTCATATGGATGACGGATAGCGGATTCTTGATTTCGTGCGCAAGCGAACCCGCCAATTCGGCGAGTTCATGGTATTGGCGTCGCAAGTCGTCTTCAGCCGTTGCATCCAATTCCAGCGTCTCCTGCATTATTCATTCCTTTGTCGCGAGGCTATTCAACAGTCAATTCGAAACGTCTGTCGCCGCCACAATCCACTCGTGTTGTCTTTCCAACCTGCAACGTTGCATCGATTGAAACAGATTCTGAACGATCCACCGTACAGTTCGGCTCATAACGGAATCGAAAATGCCCCACTGCATCCACACAGACAGCAATGTCGTTTATTATAGCGACCTAAACCGAGTCCGTTCAGGTTTAACGGTTCCGGTCTTAGATTTGAGTTTTAGAATCAAATTTCAAATCTGTGACTTCAAATCTGAGATCGGAAATCTGAAATCTGAAATCTGAAATCTGAGATCTGAAGCCTGATTTGCCTGAAGTCTGATTTGCCTTGACCGAATCAATCGGAGAGTCTGATGTCTGATAGTCCAGTGAATAGCACCAATTCCTCCACCGCGCCAGACGGAGCAATTGAATCTGCGGTCGTCAACCCTTTGCCTCAACGCGGCTTGACCGAGGATTGGACCTCCGGCATCGTGGGCCTTTGCGTCGTTTTAGTCTCCCTGCTGCTCTGTTTGGGGACGAAACCGAGCGGTTTTGATTGGTCGACTCGTCTAGTTAAAGCCGCTACCAGTGAGACAAACGTTGCCGCGTCGGTCGAAGCAAATGCAGTCACTGAGAAACCGAAATGGAATGCATCGCTAAAGGGTTGGATTGGCAAAGTTGGCGGTTGGGTGCAATCGCCGCTTGAGGCTGCCACTG
>JANNNN010000763.1:0-16827 GCA_031398555.1 Planctomycetia bacterium
AACGGTGCAGCTTGAGCAGAAATGCGAGATTACAAGCTTGCAAACAACGAAAATGCAGTTTTGACATTGAGCTATTCTGTGTCTGTGTGCCATCTGGCGAGCGAGTAAATAGACGCCATAGGTCGTTAGGAAGTCGCTGGCAAGTTGGGTCCCCCAGCAACCTCCTGCGGGCAAGTGTCTGAAATCGAGATAGACACCGCTGGCACCCATGTTCGCGATCTCGAGCAAGCGGTTCTTCAACCCGAGTCGTTCATCCACTTGGCTGAGAGGCGTATGAGCGTTCAAGACTCAAAAGTCTGAATCTCTGTCTTGTGTTGGATGAGGGCCCGTTTCTTGGGCGAACTGCGCAGTGGCCAGCAAGTGGTGTTTTTGCTTGGGGCAATGGTCCAACGTATGTGCGTTTAGTCTTGATTTGCGGGGATTACCACCGTTCATTTGAAGGCCCATCTAGTCTAGTGCTTGTGGTGCCCGTGCAGACCTTAGAAACTTAGGAACTTGGAAAGCGGGGCATTTAGGCTATCATTTTGAGAGGGGCTTCTTTTTGTTGACAACCAGTTCAGTGCCGTAAAACGTTGAAAACTGGAACTTTACGTGAGTTGATTGTAATCAGTGACTCGTTAGGACAATCCCAACAATTGTTTTATATTGACTTGTCCTGAGCCATTTTACTTAGTGATGGACTTGGAAGTTAAGCTTTGAATGGCAACTCGGTATGAAGGCGACTCTATATGGCTTGGTACATAATTCTGGGCTTGCTGGCAGCGACGTTTCTATGGCTGGCGGTCAAGCGTCGGCCGCAATTTGCGCTAGGAGTAGTGGTCCCGATCACCTTTTTGTTGCCTGTGTGGGTGATGCTACCAGTTTTCGCTGTCCGCGAAGGTACAGTTGTGGGCTCCGGAATTGATCTTCGAGTTGGGATTAGTGCCGTCGCGCTGCTGCTGTATTGTTGCTTTCCCAAAAAAGCTACCTATCCGATCAGTTTGGTTCCGTGCGACATTGCGATGATAGGCCTCGTAATTGTGCACATTGTGAGTGACCTTATGAATCAGGGGCCAAGCTGGGAGATACCAGCGCACTTTTTTGGTGAGTGGTGGTTACCGTACGTGAGCGGTCGAGTTGCCTTCCAGTTTCGGCGGGACATCTCTGGTTATTGGAAGGTGCTAGCTGGGGTTTCGATTGGATTGGCGTTGCTCGCGATTTGCGAAGCCTTTACGAACACAAGTTTGCCCGAGATGCTCTTTGGAGCTCGACCGACGGAGGGTGTGGAGCGAATTCACACTCGATGGGGAATCCGACGAGCGTACGGTCCATGTTTGAACCCAATTTACATGGGTGTCCTCCAATTGATTCTGCTGGGATGGTCTGTGGACGCTTTTGTACGTGTGTTAAGAAACCGGGTGTCCGTTGCATGGGTCGCTGCGCCAGTGCTTTCACTACTAGGAATCATTTGCACTGGATCGCGCGGACCGCTTGTCGGCCTTGTCGTGGCAGGGGTCGGTATGTTGTTTAGTCTGCGTCCTAAACTGCGAGTTCCGATTTTAGCCTTCGCGGGCTTGAGCGTTTTATTTGCGATCGTGAATCGAACTTTTGTTCTCGAAACGCTTGAGTCCTGGGCAGGCGAGAATCGTGCTTCTCGATCGAGTGTCATCGTTATCAATGAGAATAAAGAGCAGTTCACGTCTGCCCGAAGTCGTTTTCTGCTCATTGAACTTTATAGTATTGCAATGAAGCGATCCGGTTTGCTTGGCTACGGAACGGAGGCTGTTACGGGCTTTCCGGTGAGAGTGCCGCTCGGACCTCAGGAAGTGGAGACGATGAAGCGAATTCGATTCGTTGACAACACCTATGTTTTGATGACGCTTCGATTTGGTTACAGCGGAGTGTTCTTTTTTACAGCTGCATTAATAGCGGCAACGTGGCAGTTTTTATATGTTTGTTCGCGGATGCCGACAGAGACTCCAGGGATTCTTGCGGGCTGTTTGGCGGGTTCACTTTTGGGAGTCATTCCGGTTTTATTTACGGTTTGGATGCCCCCCGATTATGGCTTTCCGCTCATGTGGACCTGCGGTGTATCGAGTGGCCTGTTGCTGGCGCTGAATTCAGGAAATCTACAAGAGAGAAAAGTATCTAAGTAATGGATAACTTGAGCAGGTCAAAGGTTGACGTTTGGTTGGTTACAGGCGCTACGGGGCTGGTGGGGCGATTCATGCTCGCAGAATTACTGCGGGCTGGCCATCAAGTAGCGGTGATTGTTCGCGAGAAGACAACTGCATCGAACGTTTCAAGGATCGAAGAAGCTCTCTCTTTCTTTGAAAAGAATTCACAACTCGGGCGTCCGAAAATTCTAGCTGGCGATTTGACTGAGCGCGGTTTGGGAATGTCGGAAAGTGATCAAGAGTGGCTGACGCAATGGCGACTTGGAGTCATCCACTGTGCGGCCAGTATTCGCTTCGAAGCGGAATCGCCCAGTGGCGAGCCCTTTCAGAGTAACGTTGCCGGAACGAAGCACTTGCTCGATATGCTCGCGAATTGCAAGGTTGAGTCATTTCTGTATGTGTCGACTGCGTACGTCACAAGCCGTGCTTTGGTTGACGGAGCAGCGATCTATGCTGGTTCAAGGACTGAGATTGCAGTTGCACGAGGTGCGGTCGGTGGGAACGATTACGAATCGAGCAAGATTGTGGCGGAGCAGATGATTGCAGACTGTGAGTGGATTGGGAAAAAAACCATTTGTCGTCCTAGCATTGTTTTGGGTGATTCCCGAACTGGATACTCGTCGACGTTCCATGGATTTTATGCGCCGTTGAAGATTGGGTTGGAATTTGTTAAACGTTATGGGTTCAACGAAGAAGCTGGGGCGTGGTTCCGAAATCAGTTAGGACTGAACGAATCGGATAGCAAGAACTTCGTACCAGTTGATTGGGTAGCCAAGGCGATTGTGCGGATCGCCCTGACGCCTTCGCTGCAAGGTTCGGTTTACCACCTGACGAATCCGGTGCCGACAACTTGTATTGATGTGCAGAACGCAGTTCAACGTTCGCTTTCAAAGTTTGCGGAGGGAATTGGACCGTCATCAAACTCTACTGGGGAGTTCCGGGAGCAGTTGGGGGTGTACGAGTCCTACTTTAATAGCGACCCTGTCTTCGACTGTAAAAATACACAAGCGGCGCTTCCAGATTTACAGTGTCCCACAGTTGACATCGGGATGCTAGAAATGCTGGGGGATTATGCGATCCAAGCCAATTTTGGTTGGCCCAAACCCTCGGCTCAAATACCGCCTTACGCTAAAATGATGGAGTCCTTGGGTCAGTTGCCGAGCGTCAACTTTAGCGGAACTGCTGAGTTGTTGGAACTAAATTTGCTTGGAAATTCCGCGCCGGGCGTTTTGCATTTTGTTCAAAGCGCAAGCCGGTGGGTTCCTGCAAAAGGGAGTTTTCGCAAAGAGCAAGTGAAGTACCGGTTGACGATAACCGCCGAGTTATTGGCGGGCTATTTAAACGGTACAGCCGACACAAGTGACACAAGCCATTTGGTTGAATCCGGTCAGCTTGTGTTTCAGGGCAATCCATCAATCGGGAGTCTGGTTTTTATCAATGATTGGGTACAAGATCTAAAGTTAATCGCCCCACTGCGCCCCTAGAATCGAGATCTGTAACCGCGTCGACCCAGTCGCATTTGGTGGCAAACTCGCAGCTCAAGTCAAACCATCCGATGCCGAACCCTCAACTCCCATTAAACCCGCTGCTGCCGAACCAACCCATCGGGCAGCTAAATCGCCCGCTTGCGATCGTCGGTATGTCGTGTCGATTGCCTGGTGCTGATGGTTTGGACGAGTTTTGGCGGATGCTCCAGTCAGGTACATCAGCCATTGAGCGAATGCCCGATTCGAAGCTGGATCGTGCGATGTATTTCGACCCTGCGAAAGGGCGTCGCGGCAAGACTTATTCCGACATTGGAGGCTGCATTTCGGAACGGGAACTGGATTGGTCCATTTTGCCGCTTGATCGCAGTGAGTCGAGTAAATGGGATCCATGTCACCTCATTCTTTGTGAAGTGGCGGCGGCGGCATGCTGCGACGCGGGATGGGATCCTCACAATCTGCCGCTGCGAAAAGGGGCGGTATTTGTCGGTCACAGTGGCGGATCGACGCTGGGGGGCGAGATCGCCTATCGTAGTTTAGTAGAGGAATACGTTGAACTCCTTTCAACCGTCCCAGGCATACTCAATTCTGTAAGCGATCTGAACGAGTTGAAATCGGCCTTGCTTCAACGACTTCAAGCAGGTCGACCCGAGCGCAATGAGACTGGCGAACCGTTGGTCGATGCAGGGTTTGCATCAGCCCTCATCAGTCGCGCACTCGGACTGACCGGAGCCCATATGTCGATCGATGCAGCCTGTGCGTCCAGTTTGGTTGCACTTGCCCTAGGGGCCGCTTCATTACAAACCGGTCAATCCGACTTTGCGATCGTCGGAGGTGCCTCGTTCAATAAATCCGACAGCATGATTCTTTTCTCCCATGCGCAGTCATGTAGCGCGAGCGGTTCTCGGCCTTTCGACGAAGCCGCCGACGGCTTGATCAGTTCCGAGGGTTACGTCGCACTTGTTCTAAAAACACTTGAGCGAGCGCTAGCTGATGGCGATCGGGTGCACGCAGTCGTTCGCGGCATTGGGATCTCAAGCGATGGGCGCGGTAAATCGCTTTGGGCACCTCGCAAAGAAGGCCAGTACACGGCGATTCGGCGAGCCTATTCCGGTGATGTCACGCCTGATTCGATCTCGATGATCGAAGCGCATGCGACAAGTACGCAAGTTGGCGACGCGACTGAAATGGAAGCTTTGTCGCAGTTCTTTACCGAGCATTGCAAACGTGGGCAACGTATCCCCGTAGGTAGCGTAAAGTCGAACATCGGCCATACACTTGAAACCGCTGGATTGGCTGGCGTTGTAAAGTCTGTTTTATCCATTCAGCACGCGACGATCCCGCCATCGATCAATGTCAAAAATCTGAATCGTTCGATCCAGTGGGATGAAATTCCACTCTACGTTTCCACTGCATGCGCACCCTGGCCGGTTCTCGAAGCACAAGTTCCTCGACGAGCCGCGATCAATGCTTTTGGGATCGGTGGACTAAACGTTCATGTTGTTGTCGAGCAGTTCTTGGCGACGGAACCTCGAATCAAACAGAGCTCACGTGCGGTCCACGTACCCACTGTGCAAAAAGAACCTATCGCGGTTATAGGTCGGGGATTGGTCATTCCGGGTGCAAGTAATGTAGAGCAGTTTCAAGCCCTTTTGAGCTCACGTGCAAGTCAGATAGGCATGCCTCCCGTAAATCGTTTCGGCTGCGATGCGAGTCGGCCGAGCGCCGTTTGTGGGGGCTTTGTGCGAGGTTTTGAGTACGACTGGCGCAAGCATAAGGTACCACCGAAACAGATTGCACAAGCCAATCCACTCCAATTCATGTTGCTCGAAGCAGCTGAGCAGGCACTTCGAGAATCGCGATGTCTAGAACGTGATTTTGATCGCCAAAATACAGCAGTGGTGGTTGGCAGTATTTTCGGTGGTGATTTTGGAAATGCACTGTTCTCTGGTTTGCGACTTCCTGAATTCAAGCACCACCTCAAGCATTTGTTGGTTGAGCGTGGGGTGACCGCGGGGATGGCAAACTCCCTGTCCCAGGATTTTGAGACGAGCTTTTTGAAAGTTTGTCCAGCGTTACTTGACGAAACCGGATCGTTCACCAGTAGTACACTTGCATCTCGATTGTCTAAGACTTTCGATCTGATGGGAGGCGCGATGGCGATCGACAGTGGCGATGTTTCAAGCTTTGCTGCGTTGCAAGCTGCCAGCCAATTGTTGATTACGCGGACTGTCAATCAAGTATTGTGCGCTGCCGCTCATCGTGCACTGGACGTTGCGGCTATGGACGCACTATCACGTATGGGTCGCTTACGTGATTCACGTCAACTTACTGCTTCCAATGAAGGTTATGTTGTTGGTGAAGGCGTTGCTGTGGTTATGCTCAAACGACTGAGCGATGCGGAACGCGATGGCGATAAGGTTCTCGCAGTCATCGATGGAATTGCACCGGGCTTTGACGCGAAGTCACTTCGTCGATCTGTAAGTCTGGCAAGCGAGCGTTTGTCAGATAGCTGCGGACCAGTGAGAAAATTCATTGGTGGAGTGGGACTCAGCCCGGTTGATTCACAGGTCGAGCAAGCCATTGCAGCCAGTTCACTGCAAGTGGATCAACGGCTTGCAAATTCGCGACAATCACTTGCTAGATCCGCAAATATTCCGTTGACGGGGCACTTGCAAGCCGCACAGGGACTCACAGATCTTATTGCAGTTACGCTTGATGAATCGCTCCATGGAGATGGGGCCGCGTGTGTCTTAACAAGCCATACATTCAGCGGGCAAAGCTACGTAGTGGGAGTTCGCCCTCATGTTGTACATCCTAACGAATCAAGTGTGAAAACTTTGGCTGCGACAATTCCTGCGACGACTCAGAAGAATTTGATCGATTGCCGCGTTTGGCGATTCGGAGCGACGAGTTTTGTCGATCTGCAAAAGCAACTTGGTCAGTTGAGCGATTTCACTGTTAGCCAGATTGGAAACTCCATTCTTGCGAAGTACACAGAAGAGCACATTTGGCGAGCAGCTATTGTTTGCGACAACAAATCGATTGTCGGCAAGCTGAAATTGCTGGCTGCGCAGATTGGCAATATCACTTCGCGTTTGCCTCTAACCGAACAGGGATTGTTTTGGAGCAGTCCTGAAGAGAGGACCGAACGGGTGGCTTGGTTGTTCCCGGGACAGGGATCGCAGTATCACGGCATGTTCGATAGCTTCGTTGCAACGGAACCAGCGGCAGGCCGCTCGCTTGCGTTTGCAAATTCGATTTTGAGCAAGCATGGGCATCCAACCTTTGATGAGCTGGCATGGTGTGAGACTGAGTCCCTGGGCGAGAATGTTTGGCATACACAAGCAGCGATGTTAGTCGCGGATTGGGTGATGCTCGAATGCCTTCGTGAACGTGGTCATCAACCGACTTTGGTAAGTGGACATAGCTACGGCGAATTCGCGGCGATGCTGGCCGCTGGCTGTTGGGACTTTGAAAATGCGTTACTCGCCACTTGGCACCGTTGTCAATCGATAGTAAAAAATGTACCCACCGGTTGCAGTATGCTGAGCATTCATGCGAGCCGAGAGAAGGTTGCACAACTAATACACGACGAGTCTCTGCCGCTGTACGTTTCGCATGTCAACGCGCCAGAGCAAATCGTTGTGGGCGGTAAACAGGCGGCCATTGCGCAACTATCAGAGTTGCTGGATGACGAAGGCATTGGCACTCGAATACTTGCCGTCCCGACAGCCTTTCACACTCCCGCTCTACAGCCCGCGCAGGCGTCTTTTCGAAATGGATTATCGAAGATCGAAATACAACCACCGCGATTGCCGTTGCTCAGCAGCATCACGGTTCGGTATGAAGCCGATCCAGCTCAAATAGCGGACAACTTAGTCGAGCAGCTGATTCATCCAGTTGACTTTGTTGCCCTTTGCCGTCGGCTGAAGCAAGACAAGATTGGTCTGATTTTGGAAGTCGGACCCCAGCAGGTATTGTCGCGTTTAGTTCGTCAGAATTTGGGGCATTCGGTACAGGTTATTTCTACCGATCATAGTAAGCGCGGTGCACAGTATCAGTTACTGTGCGCGGAAGCCAACATCGAGCTGTTCTGGGATAGTGCTCGCGAGCATCGCCCTACCTCGGGGCAACTCTCTGGCACTGTTGTCGACTTACCTCGCGCTGCACTTGCACCGGTTCACTTCGACGCAACTCAAGCTCGGCGCGACCGCATGCGAAACCTCGGTCGCTCGCAATCGCGGACTGCCAGTCCCTATTTGTCTTCCGATGCTCGTGAATCCTCCGCCGAAGAAGCCCTTGCATCGATTCCTCAAACTCACGTAGAACCCAATCGCGACAATGGCCATCGACCAATCGGCGTCACGCCACAACCGGTCCCGCAGTTGCAACTTGTGCAAAGCACCCCCGTTGTTCCAGCTAATAATGCAACTGACCGTATTGCGGCATTCTTAATCGACTTTGTTGTTGAGCAGACGGGGTATCCAGCAGAAATTATTGAACTCGATTGGGATATTGAGGCGGATCTTGGGATCGACAGCATCAAGAAGGCGCAATTGTTTGGAGAATTGCGTGAGTTTTTCGATCTGGAATCCCTGACGAACTTCTCGTTGGATCACTACAAGACTCTGCGTGATATTGCCAAACTTCTTGAGCAAACACCGGGAAAAGGCGAGTGGTTGAACAATGAAGGATCGTTAGCGGTAGCGCCGCCCATGCATTCTCCATCGCAGCCTGTTAAATCGGTCCATTCGCTGAATTCGAGTCTGCCACTGCCTCCGGAAGCAAGGCCCGCCGCGGCCGCGACTCAGACGGTGAACGAATCCCAGCAAGCGCTTTCACCGCAACAATTGCAACAGTTCCTGATTGATTTCGTGGTGGAACAAACGGGCTATCCGGCTGAAATCGTCGAACTGGATGCCGATCTGGAGGCCGACCTTGGTATCGACAGTATCAAAAAGGCTCAGTTGTTCGGTGAGCTTCGCGAAATGTTTAGCTTCCATCGCCAAGACAATCAGTCCTCAGGCTCGGCTGGTGGCTCAGACGGTCGACAGTCACTGGCTGACTACAGAACGCTTCGAGATGTGATGGATGCATTGTTGCAGAGCCAGACAGCGACAGCAACGTGCGTTACAACTAGCGCAGCGCCTATAAATCAATTTGGATTGGCAGTGCCAGCGGAAGTGGTTGCTGATGCACTTGATGCACGAGTTGATCACAATAGATCACATGCGAGCGACCAGGCTTTCACAACGAAGCAGCCTTCGATGAAAGTTGAGCCGGACTCCGGTAATTGCGATTGGCCGATAGCGGTTATTACTTGTGCTTCCAATTTTGACGCAATCGCGAGTGATATGACACTGAGTACGAACTCGTCTTACCGAGTTGCATTGGCGAGCAACTTGCGCGCAATGGTTGGTCGCAAGGATACTCCCGCCACTGGGGTCAGAAAGAACGGCCATGGGTCCTCGCATTTAAACGTACTTCAGTCGGCGTCAACACTTTGTTTTGCTGAGAGAATCGCACAAACTTCTGAAACGTTGCAGCAGAGCATTCTGGCATTAGATGAAGTATTTTTATCAACTGGTCATTGGCGCGATACAGATGATTCCTCAATTGCTGCGTTCGGTTTGCCAGCATGGTTAAAGGATGGCGGTGGAGAAGGGGTTGGCATCGTAGTGCGATGGTCAGGTACGGTCAGTACCATTCAAGTCATGCCTGCCGGATGCTTACAACCAGGGGCGGCTATTCATAACCTCAACTTGCTCGTCGTCGGGGGCGTTGTAGACGCATCGCAGCCGAGCGCGGTTACTACTCAGGCTGTATTGTCGCGCTGGATTTGTGATGACGTTGGAAACTGCTTTGAAAGTGCCTTAAAAGCGGCGCGAAACATTCGAGTTGCGGGCGATTGGTGGTTAAAGTTAGTGGATGCGAGCTCCGGTCAACAGGCATTTGTAGAATCCCGCGATGGTGTCCTAGTAATTGAACGCGGTATTACGCAATCAAGACTTCGCAGTGGCAACTCGAACGAACCTGAATTCACTCTACAATTCAACGAAATAAATCGTTGCTTCCAGCTGTCGCTACCACAATCTAGTCTGCAAATCTCCAAGGGTGTGTTGCGACTTGATCGTCAATGGCTCGAAAGTCTTCGGGTCGATGATGCGTCGAAAGTGGCGACTCCGCAAGAGCTTGAGGATGTTTTAGCGTCTGAAACTAAATCGACGGTGGCGTCACGGTACGTTTTAAGAATGAAGCCGGAGCCACAGAGAAACGCGACACACAGGCAGCCGGCTTGGGGTGGAGCATCGCTAATCATTGGTGACAATTCGATCGCCCGCCAGTTGGAGGCCCGCATTCGAGCGGCTGGACTTCAAGTCGTAAGGCTGGCGGGGCATGATGATCCAACTTGGCTTGCCCAAGAACTGGAAGATTTATGGAAGAAGCAACCCATTGCTCATCTGTTCCTCACGACTCCCTGCGACGCCGATGCTCTGATTACTCTTGATGAACCACTTTGGCGCAGTCGCCGCAATAAAGGCATCATGGGCAACTACTGGCTCTGCCAACAATGGTTGAACCGCATCATCGAGTCCAAAATGGCTGATGATGCGAGCATCGTAGCCGTAACATCGCAAGGTGGTGACTTTGGGATTAGCGGCAACTTACACTCGGCGGAGGGTGGTGCGCTGGCGGGGTTGCTGAAATCGATTCTTGTCGAGTCTTGGATGCAAGGCGTACGAACGCTTCCGATCAAGATCATGGATACACGGGCAGATCAATCGCCAGCCGAAGTAGTTGAAAACCTGTGGCGTGAATTGAGTATTCCGACTTACGATACGGAAGTGTCCTATCAGCGAGGCATCCGGCACGTGATGCGTGCCGTTCGCAAGCCCATGAATGATCGCGTGAAGGCGATTCCACAAGGTGGGACTTGGGTTTGCACAGGTGGAGCACGCGGAATCACGGCTTATGTAGCTGAACAACTGGCAAGCCGCTATCAATTGAAGCTGCACTTGTTAGGAAAGACTGAGCAGCAAGAGATCGATCCGAGTTGGCGAGGACTCAACGAAGCTGGACTTCGCCAATTGCGGGCTGAGATCATGACGACGGCTCGCAACGCGGGCAAGAATCCTGTTCAGACATGGCAGGATACCGAGAAAGTCCTTGAAATTGATGCCACTCTAAATCGATTTAGATCCTTAGGTATCGAAGCCTACTATCATGCGTGCGATGTTGCAGACCGGACCTCTGTACGCAGCGTGTTTGAAAAAGTGCGTGCGATCTCTGGACCCATTCACGGTGTATTGCATGGTGCAGGCGTGGGTAAGGACGCACGATTTGATCGCAAGCAGCCAGAGAAAGTCAATCAATGCATTGCGGCAAAGGTTGACGGCGCTTTAGCACTAATGGAGGCCACTGAGCAGGATCCGCTCGAGTACTTTGTGGGCTTCGGCTCCATTTCAGGTCGTTTTGGCGCCAATGGGCACACAGATTATTCGCTGGCCAATGAAATGTTAACCAAGCAAATCGATTGGCTGAAGCACCGACGTCCGACCGTCAAGGCGGTTGGTTTTCATTGGCATGCTTGGGGCGACGTAGGAATGGCGACCAAGCCTGAGACGCGTCTAGCGCTGGAAATGATCGATATGCACTTTATGCCCGCCGCAGAGGGTATGCAGCACTTGATTGCCGAGCTGGAAGGCGATGCTGCCGAAAGCGAGGTCTTGATTACCGATGATCGATACTATCGCATGTACTACCCCGGAGACTCGTTAGATAAAACGCCCGACCGATCTGGAAAGATGCGTATCAAAACGCCGTTGCTGGATTCCGAGATAGCTTTTGAGTCGGCTTCGGGGCTCGATACAACAAGAGTCTTTGCTGCAGACGTTGATCCCGGAAAGGATCCATTCTTGGTCGACCATACTCTAGACAGGTCACCGCTGTTGCCGTTTGTCGTAGCGGCTGAAATGATGATTGAAGCAGCTGCGTCGCATTTAGCAACTACCGAATCCATTGTATTGCATGACTTCGAAGCGGTCCGCGCACTGCGTTTCTTCAGTCCGACCCCGCGGCGATTGCGAGTCGAATCAAGGCTGGTTTCAAGCGGGGCGGTTAATTGTAAATTGCAAAGCGATTTCTACTCGCGAGACGGTCGATTGATCGAAGCAAGTCGAGTTAATTTTAAAACAAGGGCGACTATTGGCGGTCAAGATCGGATGGTTGGAGTCAAAGTTCCATTGCCAACTCCGGCGAATTGGTTGCCCGTTGCTTATCCATCCGCCGATGCACAATTCCATGTCGGATGGCCACTGCAAAAATTGCGCAAAGTTGCGTTGCATGAGAACGGGCTGGTTGGAAAAATCGCCGCTCCAGCATTGATTGAACTAGCTGGTACAAAGAGAGATCTAGCTGGCTGGCGAATACCAAGTGCAGCCATGGACGCTTGCTTATTCGCGACAGGCATTTTGGCTTGGCAACGGGTAGCCCCCGGAACCGCATTGCCCGTAAGTATTCAAAAGTTAGAAGTTGGGCGTCTTCCGAGCCCGGGCGAGGCGTGTCAAGTTCATGTCCAACTGCTTTCCCACAGTCAAACGCGAGCAAATTTTGACTTTACGCTCTATGGCATTGATGGTGAGATGATTTTGAACGCGAAGGATTATGAAGTGGCATGGTTGTCACGTGACCCCGATGAACAAGTCACAGTGGTTGCCGGTTCTGTCCCTAAATAGTCAGTTCCCTAGAAGTCTCGAATCCATTTATAAGATTCGAGGTGCAATTTAACGCTAACGAGTACGCATGTTCCATGTTTGTGAGCCAATCACGTTTGCCGCACCTTCTCTCGCCTAGTGCCTATTGGTGCGACAAGGCGTATGAGGATGAACGTGATATTTTGAGAAAATCGTGGCATGTCGTGACAACCACTGCGGAGTTGTCTAAACCTGGCGACTTTATCACTCGAAATGTTCTTGGGGTACCAATTCAGATTCGCAACTTTGATGGCAAGATGCATGCGCTGTCGAATGTATGTGCCCATCGCCACGCTTTGATTTGTTCCAAACCGTTGGGCAATTCGCCCACCATGAGGTGTCAATATCATGGTTGGGAATACAAAGAAGATGGCAGCACGGGTCGAATTCCTCAGCCGAAAAACTTTGTTCCCTTTGATGCACCGCGACCCTGTCTGCCGCAATACTCGGTGGAAACTGTTGGGCAACTAGTGTTTGTCAACTTGTCACCAAACGCGACTTCGCTGCGTGATTTTTTGGGTGACGACTTCTACCTGATGCTTGCGCAACATTTTGGAGAGGGGTGGACATTATCGATGAAATGGTGGCCAGAGTATTCTGTTAACTGGAAGATTCCAGTCGAAAATTCTCTCGAAGCGTACCATGTGCCGTCGGTCCATCCGAAAACTTTTGTCGATGATCCTGGCGATGATCGCTCTGAGCATGTTTTGCTAGATCATCGCACCGCATTTGGGACGTCCCTGCCCTTTAGTCCACATAGTAAAATCCATGCTTTGTTTCAGCAATTAGAAGGCCGATTCGTAAAGTCGCTGGGCCATGTGTCGACGAATTCGTATTGGCAGCATCATGTATTTCCCAACTTGTTGTTTTCATTTACGGACGCCATCAGTCTTGCGAATTGCATCCTGCCAACCGGTCCAATGACGTGTACGGCAACGGTATTTCAATTCGGACGGCTGCCACGGCGCAATGGATCGTTGATGAGGATGTGGGCCAAGCTTTGGGGGCGGATTGAAGCCAGTTTAACCAAAAAAATCCTGGTCGAGGATCTGGGGATCTTTGATTCGATTCAGGCCGGACTGCGTGCTAGTAACCAAGCTGGACTTCTAGGACGATGCGAAGAACGTATTCACCAATTCCAAAAATTCTTGTTGTTACAAAAGAATGCGAATAACTGAGTCAACCATGCTTGATCTGAAAAGTCGTGTTGCGATAGTGACTGGTGGTTCTCGCGGAATTGGCCGCGCGACGGCCTTGCGTTTGGCCCAAGCCGGTTCTGACGTGGTCATAAACTACGTGACTAGTCAGTCCGACGCGCGCGAAGTTGCAGAACAAATCACTGCACTCGGGCGTCGAGCGGCAACGGTGAAAGCGGATGTAAGCGAGCCTGAAGACATTCAAGCATTGGCCGAGTTCGTCGGAAAAGAGTTTGGCAAGATCGATATCCTGGTGAGCAATGCCGCCTCGGGAGGTTTTAGAAATGTGATGGATGCGACACCAAAACACTTTGAGGCAGCCATGAAAACCAATGTGCTGGCCCTTATGTTGCTGGCACAAGCGTGCGTCCCATGGATGACAGATGAAACCCATCGCCGCAAGATCATTGCTCTTTCGAGTCATGGATCGCATCTGGCATTGCCGGCTTATGGTTTGATCGGTGCCTCAAAAGCGGCCATCGAAAGTTTGGCACGTCATTTGGCATTGGAGCTCGGAAATCGTGGGATCAACGTCAATGTCGTTCTGGCGGGTTTGGTTGAGACGGATTCCACTCGTTCATTTCCGGGTGCTGAGATCGCATTTGAGACTGTCGACGCAAAGCGATTAGTGACCGGCCGCAGGTTATCACCTGAAGAAGTTGCGAATGTGGTTCTCTTTTTGGCGAGCCCACTTAGTGATTTAATCCAAGGTCAAACGTTGATCGTGGATGGCGGGGAGACGCTCTGTGGCTGAGAAATTGAAAGAGGAACCGGATGTTGAGACTCCAGAGAGTGTTTTTCCGCTTGCACTAACTCCTATCGAGAAGTTTTTCTTCTGGGATGATCGCCCTGAGCAGCCACTCAGTTTTTTCGTCGAATTGCGATTCAATTCGTCTATCGACATCAACATTCTCGAGTCTTGTATTGCAAAGGTTATTGAACGCAACCCACTCTTGAGGGCACATGTCACGGGTGATGGAGGCGACCTGAGTTGGACGCTGAGCGGTGAACCGTTTAAATTGTCCGACTTGACCCAAGAGCCGCCGATCGTGAATGGTGTTCTTAGAACTTTTGACCTGCGGAACGAGGTTGCTTCTCGGTTTTGGTGTGAAACCACGTCGTACAGCAGTCGCATACTGGTTCAGACGCACCATAGTGCCTGCGATGGAATCGCATTTCGTGGAGTTCTTATTGATGTATTGCATTTGTACGCGTTGGCAACCGGAAAGGAAAGCGAGAGCTCGCGAGATCGCAGTCTGCTTTGCGACCGATACCGATATTCGCTGCTGCATGACCGTTACAGCTTCCACCATCTCGGCAATTCTAAAAGAGAGACATCGACTTGGCAGCGAATAAAAAACGCTTACTACTTTCACTTTCAACCGCCAACGCCATTAGCTAAAGGACGTGATGAGGACTTCAAAAACGCAGCACAGATCGAATCGACCAATCCACTTTGCAACATGATGATGGACGGAGATTTTAGTCAGGCGGTACTTCGGGCTTGCCAGTCAAAAGATTACAGCATCAACGAATTAGCCATTGCGATTCTGTTCCGGACGTGCTTCCAGTGGAATCGCAGACTGGGAGATAAGAGGCGAAATGGACGCCTGCGTATTTTGATGCCTCTCGACGTGCGGGGGCGAATGGACATACGCATGCCGGCAGCGAATCGGTTAGCGATGAGCTTTTTGGGTCGCGAGTATTCGCAATGTGATAACCTGAATGAGTTAATTGCGGGCGTGCACGCGGAGCTTAACGATGCTAAAGAAACGCACCTTTTTCTCGATTTGCTTCAAGGCATTAAACTAGGGTGTAAGTTGCCCCTAATTATGAAGTGGGTGCTGCGGAATCAAAATTCAATGGCAACTGCGGTTATCTCATACGTCGGGGATATATCGCGCGGCATGAACAAGCTATTCCCGGAGTTGAATGAACTGAGAAGCGTTGGGAACGCATCGCTATTTTCGATTATGGCCGCACCACCAACTCGCCGGAACACTAATATTTCGATGGCGATCTGCATCAACTGGGGTAGGATTTGCATTTCGGCCAACTGGAACCGATCTGTTTTCACAGAACAGGATTGTAGAGCGTTCCTAGAACTTTACCGAACGGGTTGGCAGCAATGGATTAGGGATGAGGGATCAAATGTTGACGAATACGCGGAACCAAAAACCGTCTAGTTAGAAAATTAACTCTCGGGTCTGCGATGACCAAACACTTTAAGTTGGAAGCTTAAGCCACGGTGGCACATCCAAAATGAAAATCAGTACCATACCGCAACTCTATCGCAATCTGCGACGATGGCAAGAGATTATTGTCATCCTGCGACGCTATGGGTTGGCGGATTGGCTGAGTCAATTACGAGTTGATTTCATTCGCGACTGGATCAAGGATGAACAGGGCGTTCCTTTGGCGAGCTATTCGAGGTCAACTCGGATTCGCATGGCGCTCACCGATTTGGGTCCGACGTTTATCAAGCTTGGCCAGGTGTTGAGCTTGCGAGCGGATCTGATTGGGATCGAGTTAGCTGATGAGCTGACGCAGTTGCAGTCTGAGGTGCCGGCGGACTCGCCCAAACAAGTACGCGAGCTAGTTGAGAAGAGCTTGGGCCGTCCAATCAGTGAAGCCTTTGCAGAATTTGATGACGTGGCTATCGCGTCGGCTTCAATTGGACAGGTTCATCGTGCGAAGTTGCATGACGGAACGGAGGTAGTTGTCAAAGTACAGCATGCTGGAATCGAAACCAAAGTCCATGAAGATATGGAAGTGATGGCAGGACTTGCAGTGCTTGCAGACCGAATTCCAGATCTGGCTGCCTGGAAGCCGCAGGTGTTGGTCGAGCAGTTGTCACGATCGCTTAAGCGAGAATTGAACTTCAGTCGCGAGTTGCAGAATTTGCAGAATTTTTCGCGAGCACTCGTCAAATTCGCAGACGTTCGAATACCTCGCTGCTTTCCTGAACTGAGTACTTCGCGAGTTCTCACGATGGAATACATCGAAGGAATCGCTGTCAACAAGTTGACAGTGGACGTCGCCACCAATGAGCAGCGGCAAGCGATTGCAAAGTTAACCGCTGAAGTGTACGTCGAGATGATCTTTACGCTTGGGGCGTATCACGCTGATCCGCACCCCGGCAACATCCTTGTCGTAAACGGAACCACGCTCGGTTTGCTCGATTTCGGAATGGTGGGACGAATTGACGATCGATTGCGAGAAACGATCGAAGAAA
>JANNNN010000873.1:0-6578 GCA_031398555.1 Planctomycetia bacterium
GGTCGGCGGGGCGCAGGCCGTATTCGCCGAATCACTCATTAACGCAACGGCTTCATCGGTCGATAACACGGCGTTTGCCAAGAAGCGATAGTTTATGATTGCGGCCTCGTAGCCATCGCCAAGAACGGGATGTCGTGGACCTGCTGTCGCGTCTTTTACAACCGCCACTTCGAGCCCTTGCTCTAGCAGTTCGCGCAGGTGACTTTCTACACAAAGGTTCGCGAGCATGCCTGCCAGAATAATCTTGCTTATCTTGCGTTTGCGAAGCTGCAAAACGAGATCATTGGTTTGCGGTCCCCACATCTTGTGCGGGCTAACGACAACTGTCTCGCCATCCTCAATAAACCGCTTATACTCGGCAAGCCAATCGGCACCCGAGCCTTCGAACCCGTCGAGGCTTAGCGCATGGGGCCGATAGAACTCCTTAGTATCCAACATCATTTTCTCAACCGGACCGCCAAACAGCCACACTTGGTCTACCGGGTATAGATAGTGGGGAGAAATGAACACCGGAAAGCGGTGTTTCTTTGCTGCCGTAAACAGTCGAGTAAGATTCTCGACGGTATTGTTTTCTTTGATGCTTTCGCCGACCAATCCCCACGAGACGCCATCCTCACTCAAGACATCGTTTTGAGGATCGATGACGACTAGCGCGGTTTCGCTTGAGCAAAGGTCCATAGTGATTCTCATGGGTTGTTTTGAGTATTTACCAACAACGACTAAGGAAAGCTACTTCATAAATTTGGTTACCAATAATGGCACCGACGTTGCCAACTGTGGCGACCCATTGGTCCTGCAATTCTTTGCTTACTTGAGAGCACCTCATGCAACGTGTCACTGCATGACCGGTTTCACATTTCAGCTGAGCATCGGGTGTCTCTTCCACCAAATTACTAAGCGTTTGCGGTGGACACCCGCCGGGTTTCGTTGAGTATTGACCGGTATCCAGGCGATCGAGCCGCCGCGTGATCAATCGTCTAAGTAGATCCTCGGCTTCGGCCTTACCAGGACAATGGATGTCGCGAATACCTTCAAGTTGTTGATTGAATGTTGACATGCCAGTTACCTGGTAGGGTGGTTCCTTCAGGAGTAAATCACGCCAACCGCCATTCCAACATGGGAAATACGATTTGATCCATTTTCTCCCTTACAACTCTAGAATGGTTGTCGTAAATTCTTCACGACAGCCGTGATATAGATGTATCTATGGTCAATCATTTGCACGCCCTCCTCAGCGTGTTGGTAGTTAAACACTTCGCCAAATTTCGATCTTGGATGACGTCGGTTGGGCCGGCTTGTCCATGGTCCACGCTTAGCAATGACAGGGCGGGACAATGGGCTGCGAGCGACAGGATGCTAAACTTTTGACCGTCAGCGACAACGACGACGTTCCCAGGAAATCGGATACGGATTGGCGATAGTATGTCCGAAGTTTCGAAGGTGGATGGGCTGCTTGAAGAGATCCTTGATTCAAACCGATTACCGGAGCAAGTTTGTGCCACGTGCCCCGAATTGCTGGATGAAGTGCGTAGCCGTTTGCGTAAAATTCGAAGCCTCGAGGCATATGTCGAACTGCTTTTTCCTTCAACCCAGAGCTTGTCGAATTCTGGGCGGGAAGCACATGACAAAGAAGTAAGTCTTCCGGCGGGATGCAAGCAGTACGACCAAAGGAACCGTCCTCCAGAGATTACGAGAAAGGAGCAATCCATGTCCGCAACAAAACACACGATTCAGCGAGAGCGACCTAGTGATATAGCATTCACGCATGCCGTAAAGGCGATTCAGACACTGAAGGGCTCGCGATCCAGCTACGCCCGTATGGAACGCGCCGAAGGGTGGCAGACAACTGTGACACCGGAACTCGGGGAGTTTCTAGCGGATCTGGACATGTTCTACCTTGGCACCGCGAACGCCGACGATCAACCGTACATCCAGTATCGTGGCGGTTCGCCCGGATTCCTCAAGGTTATTGACGAGCACACTCTTGGATTCGCCGACTTCGGTGGCAATCGCCAGTACATCACCCTCGGCAATCTCAGTGAGAACTCGAAAGCGTTCCTCTTCCTGATGGACTACGCCAATAGTCGGCGGGTGAAGGTATGGGGCAACGCCCGCGTTGTTGAAGGGGATGCGAAGTTAGAGAATCAGCTCCACGATCCGACGTACCCCGGAAAAGTCGAGCGGGTGATACTGTTCACGGTTGAGGCCTGGGACGTGAACTGCCAGCAACACATCCACCAGCGGTATTCGCAGCGGCAGATCGCGCCGGTGATCGAGAAACTTCAGGAGCGAGTGCGGGAGCTTGAAGCGGAGTTGGCGTCCTTGCGTAATAGCATCAGTAATGGCCCCACCAGTTGACAAGCGGTTGATTGAACCACCGCGACTTACTTCCTATCGGAACGGCTATTAACCACGAAGTACTGAATCAGGAGACTCATATGTCGAAGAGACTCGAAGGGAAAGTCGCGGTCATCACGGGCGGCAACAGTGGCATGGGGCTCGCGACAGCCAAGCGATTCGTTGCCGAAGGCGCCCAAGTGGTCATTACCGGTCGCCGGCCAGGCGAACTGGAGGCGGCGGCTCGGGAACTCGGTGACAATGCCACGGCGGTCCAGGGGGATGTCTCCAACCGATCAAATTACTCGCGGCCTACGGCCGCCACGAGGCACTCGAGGGCCCAGAAATCGAGGGAATAGTCATCGTCGAATTCCCTTCCTTCGACGAGGCGAAAGCATGGTACGAGAGTCCAGAGTATCGTGAGGCGCGCGAATACCGATTCCAAGGTGCCGACTATCGCGCCGTCATTGTCGAAGGTGTGTGATAGTCCCAAAGACAGAAGATACCGTGCAAGCGATGAATTCTTCCCACGTAATCCTCGAATATCTCTAAACGCCCGGAGAACGGAACATGACCACAAAACTTACTGGCAAAATCGCCCTTGTCACGGGCGGAAGCAGCGGATTGGGCTTCGCGACCGCAAAGCGTTTCCTCTCAGAAGGGGCGCAGGTCATCATCACCGGCCGCCGCCAGGAGGAACTTGATGCAGCCGTCCAGGAACTGGGCGGCAGTATCCTCGGTGTGCGAGGTGATGTTTCGAACCTCTCTGATCTCGACCACCTTTATGCTACAGTCCGCGAAGAATTCGGCCGACTCGATATCCTCTTCGCCAATGCCGGCGGCGGGGCCTTTGTTCCGTTCGGCGAGATTACCGAGGAGCATTTCGACAAATACTTTCGAATCAATGTGAAAGGGACGCTGTTCACCGTACAGAAGGCGCTGCCACTCGTGCCCAAGGGTGGTTCGGTCGTGCTCAACGGTTCGATGGTCACGATAAAGGGCTTGCCAGGGTTTAGCGTCTACGCGGCAACTAAGGCGGCGCTGCGATCATTCGCCCGGACTTGGGCTGTGGACCTAATGGGGAGGAACATCCGCGTGAATGTGGTAAGTCCCGGGACGGTTATCACCGCAGCGTACAAGAGCGAACTGGGGATGAACGATGAACAGATCGAGGCTTTTGTGGCGCAAGCAGCCTCAAAGACGCCGCTCGGACGGACCGGCACACCGGATGAGATTGCGAAAGCGGTTGTGTTCCTCGCGTCAGACGACAGCAGTTACATGACTGGGGCCGAACTGTTTGTAGATGGCGGGGCTGCCCAAATCTAACACAGCGTAATGCAGATCAGGTTATCACGATTCATATCATTTCAACGGATAAAAAATCAACGCCATGAGCACGAACACGACCAGAAACAAAGACGATACTCGGATTTCGACTGTGCCGACGAATGGCGGAACGGTCGGCGCGACGCCGGTCCGAATATGGTCGAATGCATCGGGCGCAGCTCTCGGGATACGCTCGACCCTTCAATCTTCTGGCCTTTTTAGGGTAGCAGAATTGATCGGTCAAAAGTTCAAAACCCAACGGAGACCTCCTCATGAATGCGATTGAAACTCGGCCTCCATTGCCTCCGTTCACTCTCGAAACGGCCATCCAAAAAGTGCGATTGGCAGAGGACGGCTGGAATACTCGTGACCCTGAAAGGGTTTCCTTAGCATACAGCGACCAGAGCCGATGGCGAAATCGGAACGAATTCGCAGTCGGCAGCGAGCAGATCGTGGCACTTCTGTGCCGAAAATGGTCGCGGGAGATGGACTACCGACTGATCAAAGAGATTTGGGCGTTTCACGACAATCGCATCGCCGTTCGATTCGCCTATGAATGGCACGACGATGCGGGAAACTGGTTCCGGTCTTTCGGCAACGAAAACTGGGAGTTTGATGAACATGGCCTGATGGCGGTGCGCCATGCCTGCATCAACGATCTTCCCATTCGCGAGGAAGACCGAAAATTCCACTGGCCCTTGGGGCGACGACCCGACGATCATCCCGGTCTGAGCAGCTTCGGTTTCTAACCCGAAATAAAGGTTTTCGCCCGTCGCCGCTTCTTTTTCAACATGGGAGGTCACTCTGCACGTCAACAGCTTGCTTCGCCGCCCATAGGTGAGTAGTCTGCGAACAATCTGTACTTACCGCCGACTGGAAACGTGTGACTTACGGTTAGGTTTCCCTCCGCATCGACTGTAGGATGGATCTGGACAAAGTGGTCGAGCCCATCGCGCACGATGACGAGATGCACCTTATCCTCGTGTACTAGTTCAAAGTTTTTTACCATCGTCCCATCCGCGGCATGGATCATCAGCTTTAGCGTTACCAGACAACCGGAGACGGGGACGTCTGGATCGGTCGCGACGATCAGTTCTGATCCGGCTCGGGGACTCTGGTGATCATGTTTGGATTGATGGTGTGTGTGATCGTGTTTGTGGTCGTTCATGGTACTTTCCTTGTGTTTCGAAGTGCAACCCAGCGTCGTTAATAAGATTCCAAGTGCAATGAGCTGTTTCATGATTAGTGGCCTCCAGCGAAAATTGCGAGTCCGGCCATAGCAACAATCAGTCCGCCCTCGACCAAGGTCACAGTGGACATTGGGAGATTAAATACAGTGCCCAAGCACGCGCAGCGGATCTTCCGCCTGCTCCGCAGGCTTTGAATCACTCCTACACTGCTGACGGACATCACCAAGAGCGTTGCAAGGTTCGTAACGAACGGCTGTAAAGCCGTCACGTACGCAAAACTAAGCAATAGCTCGATAAACGGATAGACGTACCCATGGGCAGGCACACGTTTGGCCACCACGTCGTAGCTGCGGTAGTTATCCGCAAACCCTGGTAGGTCGAGCAGCTTGAAAAACGAGAAGGCGAGAAAGAACGCTCCCATGAAGTTCCCCATGGACCGGCCCCAGACGAAGCTGCCGCAGATTCAAGGACATGTTGGTCGTAATAGGTAGCGCACGTCTTACGAAGATCCTTCAAGAGCCACGCCTGTTCCGCGCCAGTCTCGCTATCACGCTTCGGGGAAATGTTCGCAAGTCGGCACAAATCTTCGAACAACGCGTTGGGCCTAGATGAACCTCACTCTAGAACTGGTGCATCAGGCCTGCATTCGTTAGCGAACGCTGGAGTTGTCGCGGCGTCATCGCCTGCTGCGAACCATTGGCCTGGATGTCGGCTAATTCGATCCTGAAGCGAACGAATCGCGAGGCCTCGATCGGGCGATCCACGGCGATGATTCGCAGCTAGTTACCGAGAGCGTCATAAAGACGATTGGCGAATCGGCAAAGATGAGGATACTTGCCGCCTGCAACTGTGCGGTCTCGAATGGCTTCACCTTTTCTGGCGATGATCCAGGCTTTAAGCTGCTTGCTGAGTTGCCCGTCTGGAGTCTTCGGATCAGTCGCAGGGAATCGCATCGCCTTTTTACAGAGTTGGGCAGCCCGATCGCTTCGCCTCCTCCGGTTCCTTTGAATCACTCAGCGTGAAGTACTTGAAGCGTCGTGTTCTATCGTTCGTTAGTTAGCCTAGTTTGATAGGAACCGCGACGAGTTAGTTTGTAAGTATTATGAACGAGAAATTGAAGCCCTAGATTGAACCGCATGCAATGTGGGTGGGGAAGTCAGCGATATTCATCTTGTAGAAAGTGACGAGTTGATCGGTCAAGCGAATCGCTTCAACACTGGACTGTATTGCGCTATATCCATAAGGCTCGTCGCCCGCTTACAATTGACCTGCCGGCATCATGGTGCTCTTTGTCGGAACATTCTTTTGATGTGTTCTTAGGCGCTTTCCAACGCACCGGTCACCCCTGACGAATGTCGCGTAGTTTTGCTGTAAGTCACAACAGGTAAATGACATATACACAGAAGGCCTCACCTGCGTAGATGGTTCTTGCAACAGTCCCATAAACGAAAGGAGGCCAAGGATGTGCAATTCTAAGGATGGTTGGTTTCAGCAACAGTTCAATTTCCTCAGAAGCCAGTTTCTCCAGGAAGGAAATTTGCCTTTTACGGACGTTCTTTCAGAAGACAGCGTTTCAGAGGCTTTGACTGCAATCGAAGAACGCTGGAATGACCGTAGCTAATCGACCTGACCGGTTTGAACCGCGCGCAAGAAAACGGCGACAAAAGAAATACCCGCACATGATGACCGGTGCCGTATGTCGATCCGGAGTGCCAAACCGGTGCG
>JANNNN010000886.1:0-1762 GCA_031398555.1 Planctomycetia bacterium
CCTTAATCGACATGGCCGCAAAGAAACGCCGGGGCGCTACAAGTATCGGTGATCTATTAATTCCATTGTTGATTCGATTAGGAGTTTGTATCGAAGAAGTTCCAGAAGTAAAATCCAATACGTCCGAAGCTCGAGGTTCTGACTGACTTGTCGTCGCTGCAAGGCACACTGACAACATCGTCTCGACCCCGAGGGTATCGAAGACAACTTCGGTTGTATTTAACAAGCCCGTCGAAGAAGCGTGATGCTCTGTCAGCGGTTTGAACGCCGGATAAGACAGTGTGGAGCTTTCGAGCTTCGGATTTCTACCAGGGTGGCGAGAACAAACCACGCAAGCTGACGAGACGTGCCAGCAGCCACAAATCGCTAGACAACGAGTTAAAAAAAACTTACGCTAAGCGTAGGAGCGCTCATCGTGCGCGCTCATCTCAAAAAGCAAGTTCCCCCATGACAGTGCTTCTCCCCCTTCGCCGCAGCACTCCGGAGAGTAAGGGGTCGGGGGGTGAGCGACCGAACGTTGCCAGCTTATTCGTTCACTCAACTGAAAAAATTCCGTAACCGTTAATCACTCAAGGCATTACCATGTCCAACGCAAATTCCAACAATCCGCCCAACGTAAAACCTTTCGGCGACACCGATGATCCGCTCGGCTTCTACCAACTGCTCGTCGCCCATGTCACTTGGTTGGCCGTTCACAACTTCTCATTGACGACGACGACCAAACGAGCCCTCTATGTTCGAGCCTTTGGACTGTGGTGCCTTGAGCGTGACATCGTCACACCTTGCGCACTTAATAAACCCATGCTCGAATCCTTCCAGCGGCATCTCTTCACTCACCGACAAGTCAGCGGCAAGCCGCTCGCATGGTCCAGCCAACATCTTCATCTTAAAGAAGTAAAGCAGTTCTTCTCCTGGCTCGCCAAGCAGAATTACATCCCCTTCAGTCCTGCCGCCGAGATCGAACTTCCTAAGCAACCCAAGACTCTACCCAAGTCGATCCTATCAGCGACCGAAGTCGAGCGCATCCTGCAGCAACCCGACATCACCACGCCGCTCGGCATTCGCGATCGAGCCATCTTTGAAGTTCTTTACTCCACCGGCATCCGTCGCGCCGAAGTCTGTTCGCTCGCCATCGACAACGTTCACGTCGATCGTCAAGTCCTCTTTATTCATCAAGGCAAAGGCCAGCGCGATCGCTACGTTCCCATCGGCCTGCGTGCTCTACTCTGGATCGCCCGCTACGTCGAGCAAGCTCGTGACCAACTGGCCATCGATCCCAAAGAACGCACGCTCTTCCTCACTCTGCTCGGCACACCCATCAATCCCGACTCACTGACCGAGTACGGGCGTCGATACATCAAGAGCGCCAACGTTGAAAAACCCGGAGCCTGTCACATCTTCCGTCACACCATGGCCACGCTCATGCACGACGCAGGCGCGGACATTCGTACCATTCAAGCAATTTTGGGCCACTCAAAGCTCGATACTACCCAGATCTACACTCAAGTCAGTTTGAAAAAGCTTCTCGATACTCATCGTAAAACTCACCCCGCCGAGCAACCCGAGCCTTCCGAGCCTCCAACCAACCCCGAAAGTGATCCACCCCCTGCAATAAATTCCCAAAAGCCCTAGCATCTACAAACAAATCTGTAGCGACAGCCTGATTCGATCCTTTACAATAAAAGCCATGGTTAGCTTCGCTACTGCAACAAAAAACAACCCCTCAGTCCCGACCCGCGCGCCCGCGCAGCGTCGGGTAGAT
>JANNNN010000928.1:0-2072 GCA_031398555.1 Planctomycetia bacterium
GTCGAGCGGCAATTAACGAGCCATTCTGCCAAAGTGGAAGCGCAGCTCCAATGTTGTCCTGCTTCCAGTGGTGCTTGCCGAGTTGCAGTAAAGCTAGCGGCGTCATAAAGTAGTCTATGTCGGTGCCGATGAGTGCATTGGCTTTGATGATCTCAAACGAATCGGCGTCACTAGGTACTGACGATGCGTGCAGCCCGCGCAGTAATCGCCATGATGTTTTGACCCATTCGGCCCGCTGTGCCAGGTTGCGTCCGAGCAGTGCATTCAAGGCCTGTGCCAAAGGCGAGTGCTTTGCGAGCGGTCCGAGCAATTCGCCGCGACGGACGAGTGCAATTCCCATCGTGCGAAGTACTTCGGATACATCAACGCGTGCACTCAGTTCGATCGGCTGCTCAACTCCCTGGCCGACAAGCTCGACAGTCAATTGACCCGGCTCAGGCGTAGCGCTTGAATGAGTTGGACGAGCAACGGTGAACCAACTGATCCCCTTTAGTTTGCTTTCGAGCGGCTGCAGTTCGACCGGTGCTGCGACTTGTTCAATCCAGTTGGAGTAAGCCAGGGCGATTTCGAGCGCCTTGTCATATTGCTCCATAGCCATCACGACTTTGCCAACGTGATAATACGACTCACCGAGCATCACCATGGGCGGGATACTATCGATCCACGCCTGTTCTTTAATTCGCATCGATCGCGAAAGCGTTACGCGGAACCCCTCGGCCGCATCAGCAAGCCGTCCTGTTTCGTAGAGTTCGCGAGCCAAGTAATACTCGGCTCGGGGTGCTTCACCGACTGACTGAGCCACCAATCGCGCGTTGAGCGTCGCCAGTGACAGAAGTGCTGCAATGAAAAAATGCGTTTTCGAAGTCATTTGACCAGTTCCAGATGAGTTTTCCGCGTTTTAAGCATCACCCATTTTAGACCGTCTGCATCCGATTTGGATAGCTTTTGCCAGCATTTAAGTAAACCGTTTGAAAGCATTGGTAATGAGAATTCGTTCGCTGTAGCGCGATTTATTGGATAGAACGCGCTATAAATCCGATAGAACCGGTAGAGCTTGCCAAAGACGAATGCCGTTATTGCAGGTTCGTACAGCAGGTCGCAACTATCGCGGCCCGTTCGAGCCATACGTACCTTGGCCGACGCAGAAGCAATCAAGAGCAATCATGGATGGATGTCGAGGAGATATACAGATGACTGATACCCAGCGTTCGCGTGCATGGCACTTTGCCTTCCTGGGACTCATCCTCGCAGGTGGACTTGCCCCGTCAGTTGGTTGCCAAGTATCCGTGGCCGGTCAGACTTTGCCGAGTCCGTACTACTTGTACGACGATGTGCAGTATTTCCCTGAAGGCTCGGAGAATAAGCTGGCTAACGAAACTGCGGCCGGGAAAAAAGCTCGCGCCGAAGCTGTTCAGCGCGGACGCTAACGAAACCTAGCGATTTGGGATGTAGGATGGGACCATTTGTCCCGTCCGTCCTTTGTCCCGTCCGTCCGCGGTGCAGTCGAGCCGCACGGAGATCGTCCTTTGCCCCGCAGCCAGCAGGACCTGGATGAATGTCCAGGAGATCTACGAGAACTACGGATGACTGATGCCCGGCGTTTTCGTGCATGGCGGTTTGCCTTCCTGGGACTCATCCTCGCAGGTGGATTTGGCCCGTCAGTTGGATGCCCAATGTCCGTAGTTGGCCCAAAGCTGCCGAGCGCGGGCTACTGCTTGGACGACGATGTGGAGTACTTCCCCGGAGTATCCGAGAATAAGGCAAACGGACAATAAAAAAATACCAGCGAACCCACAATCTGGGAATTGCAGCCTAGCTGCAAAGGGCTCGGTGGTTAGGTGGAAACGCTGGAGCGTTTGAGTCGTCTTTCCAATCCTTTGCAGCTAGGCTGCGATTCCCAGATTGACGCGATCGGTGCAGAATGGGCGCGGACGATGTCCGGATTGCGGGGCGGTTGGAGGCAGACTGCTAAGGCACCTGTATCTCGAAGGTCCGGCTGATTACGGCGCGGAGCCCGATAGCTGCGGACGGATGATTACCGACCACTTTTCGATGCCGGCCTGACGCTCGAG
>JANNNN010000963.1:0-7645 GCA_031398555.1 Planctomycetia bacterium
GTGGTGATGGAAGTCGATATTGCGCCGGTATTCGTCGGCAGTACTGGAATTATAGTCGATTTGTGGAAGCTGAAATCGACAACCACAGAATAGATTTCTCGGTGATAGCAATTTCGCAAAGTTCGCAGATTACACGCTCCATGTCTAGGAGGTCCGCCCTCCGGGCTGGTCGAGAATCGATCGAACCTTTCGAGCGAGGCTGAGCGGCGTGAATGGTTTTTGAATGAATTGATCATCCGTCGTACCTTTAATCACGGCACGCAGTAGCGCCATCGTCCGTGCGGCATGCCGGTACTCTCTTCGACAAAAAACATATACTAAACCTGTTGAAACCAGAACAAAAACCGCCCCTTTCCCCAGCGATACAAAGAAGCCTAGGGAAGTGATCCCACCAGACTCGGCCAAGGTCAAATCGGTTAGCGCGATCCACAGCAGCCCTACAGTCACGTAATCAGCCGGACCTTCGAGATACAGTTACCTTAGCAGTCTGCCTCCAACCGCCCCGCAGTCCGGACACCGTCCGTGCCTATTCTGCACCGATTGCGTCAATCTAGGCTGCAATTCCCAGATTGTGGGTTCGCTGGTATTTTTTTATTGTCCGTTTGCCTTACCTGCCGCACAATTGTCCCAATCGTAGCTGAAACATGGCAGCATGAATAATTGGGTCAATTGCGCAACACTCACGCTAACTTGGCCCGACGTTTCGCAAGCATTTCGCCGTAGACCAAGTCCCTAAAATCGGTCATCTCAAAAAGTGTTACCATGCTATTGGCCGCGTACACATCGTAAGTCTCCAAGCCAGTTGCGGTCCAAGCAGTCGATGCGAATAGAACATCCAGATCGAACGTATCTCCCACTGGGCCACTGAGAGCATCAGGATCGTAGTTGGCTCGAGCGACTCTGGCACTGTATGTCAAAGGTTCTCCAACGGTGACAGTTGGATTTATTGTATTACCTCGCAGTATATATGCAGGAGAGTATATCAATGGATGTGCGCAAATGTTTTACAGAGTTACTTAATCTTGCATGTTCCTTTAGCGAGCAAGCGCCCTGTGCGGCATGGGACTTGCATTTGGCAAGCAAACTGCGGCAGGTGATGGCGTTAGAATGGTAAAGGATCGTGCCCGTGGTCAGTCAGGCAGTACAGTGGTACTTGTTGGTGGGAGCATTGTTGATTTCGATCAGCTTAATGCGTCCCTTGCTAGCGAGGAGTTGGGTTTCTCCGGTGCACCTTCAGCTGCTTGCCGGAATGCTCGCCGGCCCTTGGTGCCTGGACTTGATTCAACTCTCGATGGTGGGCGACAGTAATTTGTTGGAAGTCGCTAGTGAAATAGCGGTCATCATCTCGCTATATGCAGCTGGTATAAAGATGAGAATACCGTTGCTCAGTCGCCGTTGGATGGCTCCATTGGTCTTAGCCAGTGTAACAATGGTTGCGACCATCGCGTTAACTGCCATTGTGGGCGTCTATTTGTTGGGTCTGTCATGGCCAGCGGCTCTTTTGCTCGGGGCGGTGCTTGCGCCCACTGATCCGGTCCTCGCTGACAGAGTTCAAGTTGAACATGCGGGTGACGATGATCGCTTGCGACAAGGCTTGACGGGTGAAGCAGGACTGAACGACGGAACGGCATTTCCGTTCGTGCTGCTAGCCATCGGATTGATCAGTCCTGAGTTACATCAACTCGGGCCAGGATTGTCGACTTGGTTGTGGTTCGATGTAGCGTGGAAGATTATCGGCGGCGTGTTGTTCGGTGCAATGGCTGGCTATCTGCTTGGGAAAGTTGCACCGTGGTGGAAATCGCCAGACGAGAGACCCGGGCCCAGCGAAGAATTATTGACCATGGGTTCGATTGCCCTCGTCTATGGTTTTGCATTAGCCATTGATGCCTACGCTTTCTTAGCTGTCTTCGCAGCAGCGGTCAGTTTAAGACGCATCGAAATGCACGCCAGCCAGACAGAGGATAAGTGCAACACCAGCAGTCGAAATAAGAATTCGCAAAATGAACGAGAGGAAGAGAGCGCGCCGGCTGTTCTGGTGCGTCAGCAAAGCGAAGTCGGTGCATCGCTTGAGCGTGTCGCACAGGTGATGTTGGTCGTTGTCATCGGTGTCTTGCTTAGTAGCGCCAGTCTCTGGTCCCGGCAGTACTGGAGCTTTGCTCTGTTGATGGTAGTTCTCGTCAGGCCTATCTCTGTGCTTGCCACATTGCATGTTAGATCATTAGACTCGCCCCAGCGTTTTTTGATTGCTTGGTTTGGGGTTCGCGGTATCGGCACCGTCTACTATTTGTCGCATGCCATTACCCATGGAGTAGGCCCAGCACTAACTTGGCAACTGGATGCGATCATCAACGCGTGCATCGTCACCATCACTCTTAGTATCCTTGTCCACGGTACATCGGACACGCCGCTGATGGCTTGGTATCAGAAGCGTCAGCCTGGGTGAGCTTTACGTTTCAGAGGCAGCATGCAGATACTCGCGGTTGAACTCATACCGCAAGAGATTGGAAGACCGCAGGGTTTGCCCTTTCCTGAAACTTATCTCTTCAATTCTTCAGAAAAAATGTCTGCTACTGAGACCGCAAATCCTTCGAGCAGCTTCGATTGAGCAAAGTGGCCTGGGATGAATCTTCCAAATTCGCTGTATTCTCGCGCACCTTCCGGAAGAATCAACACGGTAACGCTGCTATCACAAGGATCCACAATCCAGTATTCAGCGATGGCGGCGAGGGCATACTCGCGGCGTTTAGTAACGCGATCGCGATCTGGGTCATCTTCACTTACGACTTCCATCACCAGATCGGCGCCCGTCCAAAATTTGTTTGTGCGTCGAGCAAAATTGGCGGTCAACATAAATAAAACATCGGGCTCGCGAAACTTGCCTTCCGCAACTCGTACTCGAACCGGAGCGACGAGCACCATGCCCAATCTTGATGGCTCGACGTAGCCGACCAACTGGCGGTAGATCCAAAGTACGATCAACTGGTGCCATTCGGTTGGCATATACAGCACCTCCAGCTGACCGTTGTCGAATTCGACAAGGTGATTTGTATTCAAACCGATGTAATCAACTTCGGACCAATCGCCTTGCATCGGGAACAGATGCGCGATTTCCCAAGTAGGCTCACCGAGCACGCGACGAGTGGTTTCAATTCGTGTTTCGGTTGACACTGGCCCATGCCTATGCGTATGAAGCATCTAAACAAATCGACGTGCACGCCCACCCGTGGGGCGTTCAAACTTAACTTTAGCTCACTTGAATAGGAATTCAAGTTAGCATTCGCTTGCCGGGCACTCGTCGAACTACCGATGCTCTAACTACTGATTCTCTAAACAGCTTTGCGCCAGTATCTCGCCCAACTTCACAATACCGGCGGTGTCGAGTACTAACTTCTCCTTTTGCGGCGGCATGTCGAAGGCTTTGATATGGATGAATGCCGGATCGGCAGCAGCCATGTTGGCCAGATTGGCAGTGATATCGATGCGGTTGAGCCCCTTTTCATCAGGCGGTGTTTGCTGGCTGACGTACCACTTCAAGGATGGCAGCTGCAAATCCTGGCGGCTTTGTGTGATAGTTGCGTGCAACCAGTTGGTTGCATCTTTGCGATAGGGATAGAAGGTCATATCGTTTTCGCCGATGTGATAAACAATCCCAGCGAGTTCCACCGAATGCCCCTGGTCTTTGAGGTCTTGGATCGCATCCTGAATGAATGCAATAAACGGTTTGTATAAGTTAAGGTCTTTGGCCTGCGTGCCCTCTGGCGTCCAGTCATTCACTTGCGAGCCGCCATGGGTGAACTTGGCGATAGCGATATTTCCGGGTAGTTTGCTGTGCAGTGTATTGGCAAAGCTTAGCTCTGGTCCAAACGTGTCGTAGGGTCCAGCTGGTCCAAGGGGCTCCCAGGCGGCACTTGTTTTGAAGCCACCCCCCAAACTGTATCGGAAAGCTATACTCTGGTTGTCATTGGCGAGTGACTCGTGTCCCTGCAAGGTCGTTAGTGTCTTTGTGAATGCCCGCTCGCCTTCCATGTTGCGATGACCAGCCAAAACGAATAGCTTGACTGGACTGCCATTCGAGTAAGGCCAAGCTTTCATCGCACGCTCGGAAGTAGTCGACTTACCCAACGTTCGCAGATAGGCGTCAGCGTAGTTTACTCCGTGCTCGAGCTGTCCCAGCGTGCCGTAGTGATAATGCAATCCTTCATCGCCGCCGATCTCAACTGCGTCATGCGATGTCGGAACGTACTCGGCAAGCGGATCGGCTTCGGTAACTAACTTTTGAGCCGTACGGATGGCCAGCATATTGTCGCGATTGTCCATGCCCCAAATCGTCTTAGTGCATAGCTCGCCGATGTAAAACTTGAGACTCGGAGCCTTTAGATCCCGACGCCAGCTGGCAATAAAATTTTTCAAATTCGCAGCGTATTGCGGTTTGAACTCTTTGCTGAACATGTCGTTCTCGCCTTGATGCCACATGAAGCCTTCGAACTGATAGGCAATTTGCTTTCGATCCAGTTCAGCCAGCGAAGTTCGAACGAATTCTAGAGTGAGCGGGTAAAGTTTGAAGCCGCCCGGCGTGTCGGGATTCCAGTCTTCGCCCAAAGTTGTGCCGCCCGATGCGCACTTGATGATGGCGATGGGTGCCTCAATACTTTGCGACACGCGTTTTCCAAAGCTAAGCTCTGGTCCAAAATAGTCTCCTGTTGGCTGCAAAGGGATCCATCCATCCGAGGTCGCCATCTCCTCACGCCCAAGCTTGTAAGAGAACAGCACTTTGGCTTGGGGTTTGTCAAGCCCAACAAATGGCGGGAAACGCTGGATGTCCACAACTCTCGAGTGCGTGCCCACCATGTTCGACTGGCCCGCAAAGATAAAGACGCGCAGCGGCAGCGACTGAGCCTGGGCAGTGCTTGGAATCACTGCAGCGAGGCAAATCAAAGTGCAGGCGTGGAGGCAGTTGTTAATGAGGCGCAAGATCGCAGGCTCCGTAAAAAGAACTGTCAGCCACAACTGGTACAATCGTACGACAATCTACTCGCCACCGACGTTCGGCTCCTGCCTGGTCACAATGGGCACATAGCCGATTTCCAAGCCTGACGGCGGGGTCACAATCACGGCTGGGTCGAGATCAGCCAAGTGACCGCTCGCGGGCTGAGCGAGGTATTCGCGATCCTTAGTCCAATGTCGGTGCAGCAGTTCAACTCGTTTCTGCATCGCTTCTCTTTCGGCGTCAGTCATGTCCGCGTTTAATAAAGCTGGCTGATCCGCAAAGCGATACCAGTAATAGGTCACGACGCTGCCATCGCCCAAGGCTGCTTTAAATGGCCCAGCTTTAGGTCCAGGCTGTTTCCAGCAACTGTTGGCATCCGACGGCGTCTCATAAGTTTTGGGTCGATCGTTTCGCTCCCGCTCGAAGCGCACGTCGGAAAGGCCGATATCAGTCGGAACGTCAGTTGCGGCCACTGGCAGCCACACCGGTTTTTGCTTGTCGTCCTTAGATAGTCGATAGTATTCAGGCAGCACGACTAAACTGCGGTCTGCGACTGCGTCCTTCTTGACCCACGTCGGATCCCATCGATAACCGAAGGTATTTCGATCCGGTGCGAAGGGCGTGGCGAACGAAGTCCATGAGACCGAGACCTTTTCCTCCTTCTTGGTATCGTCGGGATAGATCTTCCATGTCGCACCGCCTCGACCACTGAACTCATGCAGTGACGCACCCTCCGAGTTAACTTTGCCGCTGGCAACGGCGCCGCCTTCGAACCATGTTTGTACTGAGTCCCACAAGGCTTGTTTGTTGTACGATGTGACGCGATGTACCAGTGGTGAATCGCCTTGCGCGTCGCTTGGAAATTGTGTCGGGGTGATGCGAGCATAAGTGACTCCGTTGGAGTCCGTTGCCTGGACGCTAGGGATGTGTTGGGTCTCCATTTGCAAAGCTCGATTAGGATCGGACGGTCGACTGTCGAGCAATTGCCCAGCGAAGCGTGGATCGAGGGCCGCATTACGCGACCAGAAGTACGGAGTGAAGAAAGCTACCGGGCCTTTGAAGTTTCCCGAGTTCAGGAACAGCGTCCAACACTGATCGCCCGTCGGAACTTCCTTGCCATTGGTCTGTGCCTTAGATCGTGTCAGCGGCAGCGGAAGATAGCCGTAACCGAACCACTCGCCACGCGTTCCCTGTTTGAGATTCAATCCATCGGGGGGCCACAAAACGCAATTCGTCAATTGAGCTATTGCATATTTGCCATTGGGCTTGTCCCAGTTGCGGCCTTTGCCGGCGCCAGGTCCGTTGGCCCATTCGGCGAAATCTGGCGCAACGCCACCCATAATGAACTTCGGAGTCTCTGTGGCATATTCTGTATCTCGCCACCAACCGAGCCCACCTTCGATGTCCGAGTAACCTTTTTCGAGCGGCTTATCAACTGGCTTGGCAAACATCCAAGTGCCCGGCAATCCTGACTGAAAACGCTGACCAGGATACTGCTTCAAAAGTGGCCAAGCGGCGATATGCATCGAGAAGCCCGCGTCGAACGTTCCGGGCACCTTCTCGTTTGGCACTAGCAGATAGCCGGCCATCTCGCCTTTCTTGGGCTCGTCACCGAGCAGCAGAGCAGGCAATATCAAAAGCAAATTGGCAATACAGAAGATAAGCTTCGTCAATTGGTTTTAGCCTTCGCGAATGGTTGATTGCCGGATTCTTCGTAACGATTGCAGAGATCTGCCGCTGGCCACCAGCGGCGAGTACTTGAAAGCACCCCGTCTGTTCTGGTGTTGGCTTTGCATCATTCTTGACCTACGCAGGACAGACTTTTTTCATTAACTTGGAAACCATTTTTTTAGGGCGAAATCATTTCGAACTGATTTCGATTTTAAAATCATTCGTTCCTGAGGTAGCAACACTGCAGGTAATTCCCGAGGTAGCGGGCGTAAGGTATTTCTTGGGCAAAAGCTCTTTAGGTATCAATGCAACGCTGCGTTCATTTGCGGAATCATATTTAGTCTTCTCTTCCACAAATTCGCGCTTGACAACGGTGACTTTGTGGCCGCCTTCGACCGCGCCGTCACCGTCTTTGTAAGTGGTCAGTTTGAACTCACCTTCCGCATTTGTTCGGCCCGTCGCAGAGAGGGAATTGGTATCGGAAAACAAGGTCACAACGGCATCAACGCAGGGTTGTCCATCTAGCATGACCTTACCGCCAGCCTTGTAGACTTTCAGCCGTTTTTCGGTCCATTCGTCGGACTGCTTGCACCCTGGCAACGAAAATCCGATCGCAGCAAACAACGTCATTGCGAGTTTATACTGGAACGCATTCATCCTAAATTCCATTTGAATTCTACAATTACTGATCGTTAGAAAAAACTTCGCCGCCACTCTTGGTCCCCAACGCGCCCCAGACGCCGTAGGGACTCAAGCCCGCTGTAACTTGGGGTAATCCCTGGTTGCCTGCGTCGATGTTCTGGCTGACAAATTGAACTGAACCGTCGGCGCGAGCCACATTGACTCCCCCGGTGTGTCGACTGCTGGCCGTGTACATGCCGCCCAACCAGTGATTGTTGGCTTCCATGCAACTAGGGTTGTTCGGTGGTAGTACGGTGCTGAAGCGAGTGAACAGTGCGGCACCATCGCTCCAGCGACCACCTTGAC
>JANNNN010000618.1:0-9315 GCA_031398555.1 Planctomycetia bacterium
GCGTTAAATTTCTAACTTGTCCGCTGCCGATTAGTCTGACCTTAAACGCAGAGGCGCAGAGTTGCAAAGACGCAATGGAAATTTGTATCGACATAACGGCCAAGTTCCGCAACTGCGAAATTTCTGCATCTTCTTCTTCAGCTCCGCGTCTCTGTTCCTTCGCGTCTCTGCGTTAAATTTCTAACTTGTCCGCGGCCGAGATGTCTGACCTTAAACGCAGAGGCGCAGAGTTGCAGAGACGCAATGGAAATTTGTATCGACATAACGGCCAAGTTCCGCAGCTGTGAAATTTCTGCATCTTCTTCAGCTCCGCGTCTCTGTTCCTTCGCGTCTCTGCGTTAAATTTCTAACTTGTCCGCAGCCGAGATGTCTGACCTTAAACGCAGAGGCGCAGAGTTGCAAAGACGCAATGGAAAGTTGTTACAAACCGTTTACGACGCGGTGAAACCCATCTTTGACATATTTTTCACCAAAATTGATCACCAGCCCAAGTTTTAATCGCATTAATCGCAGATAAGTCAAAACTTGAGCCTCGAATATTTCGTTATAGTGAGTTGTCGCCTTGCATTCAACGATCACTAAATCCACAACTAGCAGGTCTAGCCGAAGTGGTGTTTTGAGGACTTGAGATTTGTAAAAAATTGGCACATCGATTTGTCGGCGCACTGTTAAACCGGCTTGATTCAACTCCCAAGCTAACGATTCTTCATAAACGCTTTCCAGCAGGCCTGGACCGCCCAACGTCCGATGAACTTCAATTGCAGCGTTCAGTATCAACTTGCTAATTTCGTTCTCGTGCATCCGAATACACCTGATGTAAGTCAATAAGTTGAAGTACTTTCGAAAAGTTTTGCTTTGCGTCTCTGATCCATTGCGTCTCTGCGTTAAATTCTGTTTAGTCCTCGGCCATGTCAACTTAGATTAAACGCAAAGTCGTTTCAACCAAACTGCCGTAAACCAGAAATTTGTCTCCCACTCAGTCCGGGTTCGATTCACTTGCTTTACCTTCGCGTCTCTGACCCACTGCGTCTCTGCGTTAAATTCTGTTTTGTCGGCGGCCAAGTCAATTTAAACTAAACGCAGTGTTTTTTTTACCAGGGCGTCGTTTGGTTTGCCAAATGCGTAGTTGTTTGACCATAATTGCGTGCTTGCGTTAGAATCCTGCCCAGTAGCTTCTCAACCCTCCCATTCAAAAGGCCTCCCCCATGCGAAGAGCACTTCGTTTGCTTCTCACCTTCTCTGTAATGAGTCCGCTGATACCGGCGTTCAAGTTAGATTTAAGTGCGTCGGAACCGCAGTTTGAACGCGTGCAACTAAGCAGCGAATTCTACGCAGAAGGTGGGACTTTTGGCGATTACAACGGGGATGGCAAAGGCGATGTGGCTGTGGGTCCGTTTATCTATTGGGGGCCAGGCTTTGAGAGAAAGTCTCGATACTACGAAGGGCCAGCCATTGATCCGATCGGTTACTCAGAAAACTTTTTGATGTATTCGGATGACGTCGATGCCGATGGAAAACGCGATATTCTGGTGCTCGGTTTTCCCGGAAAAGAAAGTTGGTGGTATCAGAATCCAGGTCATGACAAAGCTGACAGTGGATTGTGGAAACGCCATACGATGCTCGATTCCGTTGACAACGAATCACCGCTGATCGCAGACATCAATGGCGACAAAGTCATGGATTTGATTTGTAGCAGCAAAGGTTGCTACGGATTCGCTTCTCATGCTGGACGCACTGCAACGGAACCATGGTCCTTCCGAATCGTCTCGCCCAACAACGGCTATCAACGCTTCACACACGGCATTGGTATTGGTGACGTGGATAACGACGGCTTGATCGATCTGCTGGAGAAGGACGGCTGGTGGAAGAACGCTGGAAAAGATGCACCCGCTGACAAACTTTGGGACTTCAAGCCGCATGCGTTTTCGGCATCCGGCGGATCGCAAATGTACGCGATCGACCTGGACGGCGACGGCAAAAACGAAGTGCTAACCGGCTTGGTGGCCCATGGATTTGGACTGGCGTACTACAAAGCCACCAATGCGGAAGCGACCCAGTTTGAAAAAGTCGACATCATGACTAACAAAGCTGAAACAAGCCCGGTTGGGTTAGCGGTAAGTCAATTGCATGCGATCGCACTGGGCGATATGAACGGTGATGGTCTGACGGACATCGTGACCGGTAAACGCTGGTGGGCGCACGGCAATCACGATGACGGCAACTCGCAGCCGGCAACACTTCTTTGGCTGGAAGCCCAGCGATCTGGCGGTCGGGTTCAATTTATCCCGCATGTGATCGACAATAGCAGCGGTGTGGGCACGCAAATCACCGTCGGTGACGTCAACGGCGACGGGCTGCAAGACATTGTTTCCGGCACCAAACGCGGGGCTCATGTGTTCCTTCAACGTCCTGCGAGTTTGGCAGCGGACAAATTCCTTGTTCCAGGCTTAGCCGAGAAAGACCCTTTTCAACAGCGTCCTGCTACAGGTTCATCCGCTATCAAAGACACGATCAGTGGCACTCGTCCGGCACTAGGTGACAAGCCACTGAATTTTGATTTCGAAGCTGGCAACTTGAACGATTGGGAAGTTCGCGGGTCGATGTCCAAATCGCTGGTCGCGGCAACACCGGAAAGCGTCGAGGCTGCAGTGGGTGCGGGTAAACACATTGCCAACACGGGCGATAACAAACTGATTGGCGAACTGATCAGCCGCCCGTTTAAACTGACTGAAGTCTTTATCAGCATGTTAATCGGGGGCAGCGAACACGCTGAAGCGCGCGTGGAGCTTGTGGCCGAACGAACAGGTAAGGTGCTTGCCAGTTCCAGCGGAGGTGGTAAAGACGAGCTGCACCGCGTGACGCTGGACGTAAGTGCTGGGAAAGGCGAAATGGTTCGGCTGCGTTTAGTCGATCACGCCGATGACGCTCATCTAATGTTCGACGATTTCCGATTGCACGAGAAACCGCTATCGAAGTGAGGCAATAGTGGTTAGTAGCTGGTTTTGTTAAAAACCCGATGCTTCGGCAAGGCGTAGTGCTGCGTCCAACTTTAATTTTGAGATCGACCGGAATAACTAACCACGAAGTTGGACTCGCAAGAACGTGGAATGGGAGAACGAGGCTCTGCCGAGCGAGTCTTACCGGCAGGTTCGACTCTGGCTGTACTTATAGACATCCATCACTTAGTTCGTCTGAGCCTCGTTCGCCTCGTTCTCCCTTTATCCACAGCTATCCGCAACACCAGCTGGCTTCGTTAGAAGCTGAGGGTGGTAGCTGGCTTCGTAAGAAGCCGGATGTTTTAGCGACACGCTCAGAATCATCCGGTTTCTAACGAAATCAGCTACTAGCACCTATTCGATGCAAGCTACTGCAGTACTCTATCCCGCGAACACTATCTCAGGTGCCGAGAAACTGGACGCCAAAGAAGGCACTGGCGCGTCAATGAATTGCCGAAAATACTCCACTTCATTTTCTGGCATAGCACCGGAGTAGACCCATCCCTTAGCTTCTTCATCATATTGTCGGTCAAAAAACTCGCCGAACTGGAGGGGCGAATTCATACGAGCCGCTTCAAAGCCGAGGAAAAGGGCAACCGCCGGGCGATTGCTCACCAGTGGGTAGCTGACGACTCCGCCAATTTCTTCAAAGCACAGGAAAGTCTTGTAGTATTTGGCGTGCCGGGGATGGATGGCGATGACAAACCCATCCATTCCACGAGTCCTAGCGTACTGAGCCATCAGTTTCGTTAGGCTGCAAAAAGTATCAATGAATCGCCGCGGTTCCATGCGTCGATCGGCGAGGCATCCCACTTCGGCGACCCACAGCCCCTTGTTGCGGAGCGCTTCGATTTCTCGCGGATAGATCGATTCCATCGGCAAGCCCTTGTCGCTGTCAGGGATGAGAGAAACGGTGACAACAACCTCTTCAACTACCTTACCCACGAAGATTCGTGACTCCGGAAGGATTTGATAAGGAGTCACGCGCATTCCGCTGGCTGACGGGGCTCCTAGGCCAGCATTCACATAGGCTTTGTGAGTAAGCCTAAAAGCGGCGGTTCGATCCGCTAGGTTTTTGGCCATTGAAAGTTGCGTAGTGGGATGTGCAGGCAGTGGTGCGTTCATGATGACTAACTGTTCAGGAGAAAAAGTCTTCGCTCGGACGGAGGACAGCTTCTTGAACGTTAGCTTTAAGGGCGGACGCGCTATTGAGCTAAAGTCGAAAACCGCATTCTAAAACCCGCGGCACATGCAAATTGTACCGATTTTATGGCTCTTCCGGATTTCGAGTAGTTTGCCTGACGGCATCGCTATCGCTGAACGACTGCGTGTATGTTCTATGAAATCGTTTAACCGATGAGCCAGCGGCGACGAGCACCCGACACTTATGCATACGGTATTGGTGCAACAGCTGGCTCGCCGGTTAAACAATTTCACGCACAGACATCGGTGAGGTGAGGTGTAACGATGTTAGCCAGCAGCGACGACGAGCAGTTAATGACGGGATAATTCCGGACGACCCGTTTTATTAGCGGTAGCGGTAAATCAAGGCGCTGAAGAACGAAGTCCAGCTACCGATATTACGGCATCTACGTGCTGTTTTACGTGAGTTAGGCAGCTCGCGAGAACCAGACGCGTTACTGAACGACTCGAGGTAGTCGAGCATTTCGCGTATTTCGTTTAGATTAATCCCTTCGGCGAGAGCTCGGCTGACCAGCTCTTGTCGCTGTGTGGGCGATTCCGATTTTTGTAAATCTGCAAAAAGCTGATCCATATCTGTCCTCAGTAACCCCGTTGGTTAGGTTTAGGCAAAGCATGTAGCAACACGCCTCAGATTAAGGGCAATTTAGAATGAGAACGCTACTTCTACTATAGCGCTTCCGTTTGCACGGGTGTTTTATCCTTGAAACACTTAACGCCGGACGCAACTGACACTGCAAAAAAGCTGAAAGAATTGAATTATCTGCGTACTTGTAAGTTCAACTTCACCTCCGAACAACTATTCGACACGACTTCAGACAGTTAATCGTAGTAGCAGACATTTTAGGGGCGAAACCCGCGACTGAAGCTTGTTTAAAGTGGCCTCACAAACCACTGGTCAAAAGCGAAGTCACTATGGGCTCTGCGGGACCCTCAGCTGGAGCTCGCACTTTTGGGGACGAGCGCACTGCGTAATGAAAACATCGAACGAAGAATTCTGCTGACCAAGGATTAATCACTGAAAAGTACTTGACGTTTCGACGCCTCTAAATCACAATCGGAAACCTCAACCGCAATAAAACAAGTCGCCTGACGGATCTTAACTTACAAGACGTTGGGCTATAAACGCATAAGAAAGTGGCGATTATTCGTCACCCACAGGAACGAAGTCTGGCCATTTTGCTTTTGAAGCCTTTTTCTCCCCTCTAATATAGTTCACTGGTTAGTACCTTTTCGTGTTTTTCGTAGCGATTCACTAAGATTGGCTCCCCCTCGCCAGATTCGTTTCGCATGTCTAAGATCAAAAAGAAAAACCGAAAAATCCCTGCAGTGAATGAAAGAGCTTCTTCAACTGAGAAGGCTCCTGTCAAAGTCAGTGCTCCGGTGGCGTCAAAACGCAAGCGCTACCAGCCCACCAAAGTGGAGCTTTATGTAGCATTAGCTGTCCTGTCCATGCTCACATTATGGTCGTATTGGCCAACGTTTTTGTGGATGGAGAACCAGTGGCGAACAGAGCCTGACTATTCGCACGGTTACTTGATCCTGCCCCTTGCACTAGTGCTGCTTTACAGGCGACTAGATTTGAAACCTGCAAGCGGACCGTTTCTAGAGTGGAGCGGCCTTTGGCTATTGGGGCTCACGATAGTTCTTAGGATTGTTGGACGACTTGCATATATAGATTTTTTGGATGGCTGGACATTAGTCCCATGGGTTGCAGGTTTAGTCTGGCTTTTTTGTGGTAGGCAGATCCTTTGGTGGTCATTGCCTTCGGTCGTCTTTCTGATATTGCTGACGCCTATGCCTTACCGATTCGAATCGATGTTGAGTTTTAAACTGCAAGGGGTGTCGACCGTTCTTAGTTCAATAGCGCTCCGAATATTTGGCTTCCCTGCGATTACCGAAGGGAACACCATTTGGCTCGGCGATCAGCATCTCCTGGTAGAGGAAGCTTGCTCTGGGTTGCGAATATTCATGGGCATGGTCGCCATGGGCTTCTTCTTCGCAGCACTCACTCGACGGTCTTGGCTTGATAGGCTTGTGATTCTGGCTTGTAGCGCGCCCATTGCGGTAATCGCCAATGCGTTACGAGTTACAGGAACTGGCATGGCTTACTACTGGATGGACGCTGAGCGAGCGCGTGCAGCACACGACCAGCTAGGCTTCGTGATGATTTTCGTCGGTGCAGGGATGTTGTTTGCGGCAAGTATGTTCTGGGAGCGTCTTTATCGACCAAAACCAGATTACCAAAAAGATTTGCTGGGTACATAAGTAACGGTTCATACGCTCTCAGTTCGTTTTGTTACTTGTTTTATTCAGCTGACATGCGGCTTTCCATGAAAAAGCTCGCTTTAATTTTCAGTTCACGAATGTTCTTCTTTCTGTTTATTTTCAAGCGGTAAATTATTAATGGTGAATCCGTCTCAATACAAGAAGCCCACTGCGCCCGTAGGACCGGCATTCGATCCTTGGTTACTTTGGGTCGCTTTGCGGCGTCATTGGGCATGGACAATTCCGGCTGGTTCGCTAATTGCCCTGATGGGCGCCACATTTGTTTTTTTGACTTTCGAGCCGGAATACGAAGCAACTCATATCCTCCAGGCAAATCGTAATTATGTCCTAAGCAAGGACCTAGTGGATGTCTCGAAAGACCTTGCGAAGAATGAACGCATGATTATTTTGAGCTATGAGGTTTTGAGTGAAGTTTTGGCGGATCCCGAGCTTAAATCAGTGCCAAGTCTTTCGGACCCAGAAACCCGTGAATCTGAAATCAGGAAACGGGTCAAAATAAGCAGTGGTGGTTCCGAGGATCTCCTCATGATTGGCTATCGCGATACGGACAGGAAGCAGGTAGCAAAGGTGGCCAATGCAATCGCTGCAGAATACAAAAAAGAGCGCCGGCGCTACGACGAGCTGCAATTGAGGAATGTTGAAAAATCGCTGATGCAGCCGATCGACCAAGCTCGGCGAAACGTAGAGGATGCTCGACGAATTTATGAAGATCTTTCGAAGCAAGTATATGGGAAAAGCCCCTTTAGCAATTCGGGCGATTCGCCGAACGGCGAGAGCATGTTGAATCAGGATCGTCGAACACTGATAGACCTGGATCTCAAGGAGGGGAGTCTTAATTCGACTCTTACTTCGAAGCAATCAGAGCTTAGTCAAGCTGCCTACCGGACTTTCAGTGACCAAGAAATTAAGGCCTATGTCGACTCCGACGAAGCGATTCAGAAATTACGCGGAAAAATTCGGGACAATGAAGCGGAAATTCGAAAGATTGAGCAGAAAGAGCAACAGGGATTCTTTGCAAGTCGTTATCGCGAACTTAGAAAAGATTTAGGCCAGTGGGAGACCGATCTTGAAAGGCTGGTAGCCAGTAAACGTGAAAAAGCGGAAGGCGCCTTGCGAGAAAGTGCAACGCAAAAGTTGAACCAAGCAATAAAGGGCATCGAATCGCAAATTGCGGAACTAAGTGCCAAGCGAGAGGCGATTGGAAGGCAAATTGAGGAGGAGAAAGCTCGCTTAGAAAAGAGCGGCGTCGAAACCGCCGACCTCGCATTTGCAAGTAAAAAGGTCGACTCTGAGATGCTCTATTTCGATAAGCTGAACGATCGTTTCTTGGCATTGAGAGCGGAGCTCGGACGTGGTGCCAGCGTCTCTTCGCGTTCCATGGCCCAAGACCCCAACCTACCTATAGAAGAAACTCCCATAAAGAAGATTTTCATGGTTGCGGGAATAGCTTTTCTGCTTCCATTCTTGTTGGCAGTACTTTTTGAGTTCCATGCCAAACGCATAACCAACTCGGAATCGATCGATACGAGTCAGATCATTCCAATTTTGGGAGAGATTGCAAAAATCCCCACGTCCCGAAAACGGTCAACTGGACACCGATTATTCGAGGAAAGCATTGATGCAATGCGAGCCAACTTGCTCTTCAAAGTGGATAGCGTTCGAACGATTGCCGTCACGAGTGCGGTGTCGGGCGAAGGCAAAAGCAATGTGACATTTGAACTGGCATCTTCCATTGCAAGGTGCTCGGGCGAGAAGGTATTAGTGATTGACGCAGACTTGCGAAACCCTGACCAACACGACCTTTTCGGACTTGAATTGGGCCCTGGTTTGTGCAAGTTACTTGGCGGCGACGCAGGGCTCAATGAGTGCATCAAAAGCAGTGAAAATGCTCTCGTGCATTTGCTGTCCGCTGGCAGATTAGATTCGAATCCTCACAATCTCCTTACCCGAAGCAAATTCCAGAAAGTTCTTGAGCAGGTAACGGCCAGATACCGTTACGTTATTGTGGATACTGCTCCAGTTCTTCCGGCGGCTGAAACATTGGCCATTACGGCAGCCTGCGATGCAACTTTGTTGTGTGCCATGCGCGATGTCAGCCAGTCTGAGCACGTAAAGCGAACCTTCCGAAGGCTGGAAGAGTCGGGCTCAAATGTCATCGGTGCGGTATTCAGCGGAGTTCCTTCACGCATATACGCAGCGCGCTATGGCGACTACCGCTACGCCCAAACCACTTGAGAAAACCAGCCTACTTGAGAAAACTAGATTCCGATCACTTTCCCCAGCAACAACCACCACTGACGACTTAGTGATGTTCCGATAGAAATCTCCAGCCGAATTTCCCTCCGTCAAACGCCACTTAAAACCGTTTCCCACCAAACCAACCATCCCATTCGTGACACTTCGAAAACAAAACTTCCTTGCATTCCTTGAAACCCAAGGTCTAGGGCAAACGAATGTCCGCTAAATCCCGTTCATCACAAAAAAAACAGCTTGCAAAGTGGGAATGGAACTTCCCATTGCTGTTTCGTTCGCTATGCACAGCAAGCGGGTTGGCGCTGCTTGGAACCGTAGTTTACTTTTGGCAGTCATCCAGTATGGCGTCTGAGTTGCTTGCGCAGGCGAAGAGTTCAGAGGAGCGCGGTGCGAACAAGGACAAAGTGAAATGGTTAACCCGTTACGTTCGACTTGTCCCCAACGATACACAAAACCTCGCCGAGCTTGCTTTTGCCGTTGACGCTCAAGAGTCCGGACAGAATCAAAACATTGAAATTGCGAGAAATCGTCTTTCAGCGGCGATTGTTGCTTGCGGGGTTGAGCCAGAGTATGTGGA
>JANNNN010001048.1:0-2247 GCA_031398555.1 Planctomycetia bacterium
GCCGACGCTCGACTCAACGCATCCCAGTTGCAAGGCCGCTTTACGGAAAATCATCCGCTGGTTTTGGCGGCACTGAAAGCCGAACAAGAGATTCAAGTTCGGTTGCGAGAAGAGCTCGGTTTGGCTCGACAGACCTTGGTCAACGACACAACACTCATCAATCGTCGCATGGCTACTCTTGAAGAACAACGCGATGACTTGATGGCTCGCATTGATGTAATTGCGAACATTCGGGCTGACTATGCTAACTTGGTTGCCGACGTTCGTTCGCGCAGCAAAGTACTGCAAGATACCGAACGCCAGTTGTCTGAAGTTCAAGCCTCGCGCGATGCAGCAGTTTCATGCAGCCTCGTCACTCGAATCGACACTCCGTTTTCGAGCGAAACACCAGTCGGCCCAGGGCGTACTACGATCCTTGCAGGTTCGACCATGGCAGGTTTGTTCTTTGGGTTCGGCGCACTCTTCCTGGTCGCGCCGCTGGAAAGCACGGGCGTCGGCCGACGAAGTAGTGATTTTGCTTCCGCGATCGGTCGTCGCATAACAGATCGTTTCCCCGGAAATCGGGCAACGGATGTCGTGAATGTCACTGGGCCATCGCTATCAGCGGTCGCTTCCGCCGCTCCTACAGCCGATAACAGATCGCATTCGCCCTCGGGTGTAACTCGCATGCCACCCATGCGCCGATCGTCGGATTCAAGCGAAGGCATTCCTGTACCTGAGGTTAGGTCAACTCCGCTAATGGAAGTCACTGCAACGCAAGCTGAAGCTAAACCAGTGGAGGCTACTTCACGGGTTGCAACCATATCAATTGAATCTGAGCAATCACGTCGACCGCTGCCACCCACAGTGCCACGTGCACGCTAGACCTCGTTGCTGCGTTCTGGAATTGACGATGCACGCAGAAATTGTAGGTCGATGGTTGAAAATTCGAGACTTGATGCGCGCTTAAAGGGAACTGACCAAGATGGTTGAAGTTGATCAGCTGACGAAGGCCTATCCAGACATATTGACAGGCGAATTCGTAGCCCTTGACCATGTGAGTTTCTCCGTACAGCCGGGACAAATATTCGGCTTGCTGGGCCCAAACGGAGCTGGAAAAACGACGGCCCTGCGCATTCTTAGCACCGTTCTTCAGCCCACTAGCGGGTTGGCACGCGTCAACGGCTTCAACGTTAGAACTCATCCCTACGAAGTTCGACACAGTATCGGCTTTGTTTCAAGCAACACCGCCATATACGACCGCATGACGGCTTGGGAAATGGTTGAGTACTTCGGCAAACTCTATGGCATCCCTGCTCCACAATTGACTGAGCGGATGGAAAAGATCTTTGCGGATCTCCAGATGAATGAGATTCGCGATGTGGCCGGTGCCCGCATGTCGACAGGTATGCGCCAGAAGGTCTCAATCGCCCGCGCAATTGTACATGATCCGCCGGTCCTGATTTTTGACGAAGCCTCGCTAGTCTTGGATGTAATGGTCGCACTGGCCCTGCTTGAAATCATCGGCGGATTGCGAGCCGCTGGAAAATGCATCATTTTTTCGACTCACATCATGCGTGAGGTAGAGCGATTGTGTGATCGCGTTGCAATCCTATACCGCGGTCGTATTTTAGCAACTGGTACGCTCAAAGAGCTAGAACAGCAGTTTGAAGAGTCGGATTTCGAAGAGCTGTTCTTTAAGCTGCTCAATGAATCAGATCGGCTTCGAATAGACGCTTCCGAATTGGCAAACTCATCGATTGCGAGTGGCATCTAAACATGAACTGGCGCCACATACAACTGATCTATCACCGCGAGATGCGCGACCAGTTGCGTGATCGGCGCACGCTGTTTACGATCGCAGTACTACCGATGCTGCTCTACCCTCTGATCGGCTTGCTGATGATGCAAGTTGCCCAGTTCAATCGTGAATACAGCGTTCGTATTCGAATTGTTGGACAAGAGAATTGGCCGAAGAATCTTCCGCTGATCGATCATCAACGCCACTTGGCGGAAATTCCCGGCGCAGAGGTTATAGGTCGACTAATCGAATTCACAACGGAACCTTGGCCCACCGACTCTGAAGAACTAGCCAGTTTGCGAAGCAGCTCAAGCACCGCTGTCCAGCTCGATCAGGTCGACGCGGTGCTGATTGTAAAACCAGATTTTGGACAGCGGATGCAAGAACGACATGATTCGAAATCAAGTCAAGATGCTGGCAGTATTGCGACGAAAGCCGGAGAACAAGCGATTGCGCCGGAGTTGTCC
>JANNNN010001100.1:0-4512 GCA_031398555.1 Planctomycetia bacterium
CAAAAACTGCTTCGAGTTCGCTTGACTATCAAAAAATACTGTTTCCTGGCACCCAAAAAGAAGGGTGGTTGCTTGCTTCTTTACTTAGCAAAACTGTGCCACTCGCAAAATGTATCCAAGTTGTGGCCGGAGCAATGGGGCCAATACAGGAGATGGTTGGACGATCATTCCCCACTCGCTGGCTGTTGGTAAGTTAACGACGCGACCTATTCTTTTTTCGTTTGCGATTCATTCATTGACTCTGGAGTGATTTTTAAGTCACTGGCTGCCTCAAGTGGCCCGGCCTGAGCGCCCATGACGTCGGTGACATCCGATGGGTTAATTCTATCTTGGCCGTCCGCATCCGTTTTGTCCTCCTCAGCTCCACTGGTTGAGTCAACGATGACTGCAGGTTCTAGAGGCATCGCAAATGGTGGACCGTCAAATGACTCAAGACCTTCTGCAGTGACCATGCCAGCGCTCCCACCGCCACCAAGAGCTTGGTACGCGTTGACAACGGCACGTAGTTGTCGCTGCTTTGTTTCGAGCAACACAGTTGTCGCTTCCAGCAAGTCGCGTTGCGACAGAAGCACATCGATATAATCCCCCCGCGCATTCTGGAAGAGCTTTGTAGCGTTGTCAACGGATGATTCTAGTGACTTCAGTTGCTGTTTTTTAAGTTCGATGCTGTTCCCGAAATTCTCCACCATCGACAAGCTATTGATAACTTCGATGTGCGCATTCAGTACCGTTTGTTGGTAACTGTAAACCGCTTGCAGTTGCCTAGCATTGGCGTTCAAGTACTCGGCTTTAATCGCGGCGCGATTGATCAGTGGGCCTACCAGTCCACCGGCCGCATTGTAGATGAGCGACTCGGGGCTGGAGAAAAGGTACTTGGTATTAAATGCTTCGTAGCCAACTCCCCCCGTCAACACGAGAGACGGAAAAAATTGAGCTCGTGCGACTAGTACATCCAAACCCGTTGCCGCCACTTCGCGTTCCGCTTCGCGAATGTCGGCGCGATTGAGCAACTGCTGTGACGGTACCCCGGCGCTAAGAGCGCGAAGATTCAAATCGACATAATCGACCTTTGAACGAACGACTGGTTGAGGGTAGCGACCTGCCAGGTAGTTGATACGATTCTCGGCCTCGGTGATCTGCTGTTGAATAATCAGTTTTTCGCTTTGATTCTTTTGCACTTCTGCTTGGAATCGCTGCACTGCCAGCTCAGTACCCCGCGCCGCTTCTTTAAATGCCCGAGCCGTGGATAGGCTTGCCTGCTGGATCTGAATTGTTTTGTCGAGAATCAAAAGGCGATTGTCTAACGCGAGCAGTTCATAGTAATTCTCCGCCACGTCCGCTACCAATCGCGTCACAACATAGTTACGGCCCGCTTGCGTGCCCAAGTAACGCAGTGAGGCAGCGTCGCGAGCGTTGCGAAGCCGCCGCCAGATATCAACTTCCCAAGTTACATCTGCAGCGACCAGGAAATTTGGTAGCGGTTCTGGAAAACCCTTGCCAGGTGCTGCAGTTAACTGATCTTCAACGGCCCCTTCCCGTGTAAAGCGACTCGACTTTTCAATACCTGCTCTTGAGCCCAGCGATAAAAATGGAAAGATTGCGCCGCGGCGCGCTAAAAACTCGTTGTTGGCGATGCGTATATCTTGGGCAAGAATCTTCAGCTCTTGATTGCCAGCCAACGCTTCGGAAATAAGGCACTTGAGCGCGGGGTCATCAAAGAACTGGCACCACCCCAGTTGAGCTGAGTTATCGAGGCTGGTCACTCCTTGATTCGGATCATTGTTTTTTGTAAAGGCCGCAGGTTGCGCGCTTCCGGGCTGCGGTCGACAAAGCTCCGGCAACTTGCAACTTGGGACGACGAGTAACAATCCAGAGCAGACGGCAGATGCCAAGGCGCGCCGCCTAGTGTCCGCGTTCCACGATTTCGCTGAGTGGTTCATCATGTTCATCCTTGATTAATTTGCGACCATCGGCGACCTTGCCGAAGAGATAATACAATCCAGGAATCACCAGTACTCCGACGAGTGTTCCCATGAGCATTCCACCAACGGCGGTGGTACCAATCGTACGATTGCCAATCGCGCCCGGGCCAGTGGCACGAACTAGCGGGATCAGTCCTGCGATGAAGGCGAACGAAGTCATTAGAATTGGCCGGAAGCGAAGTTTTCCTCCTTCGATCGCGGCGTCCATGATACTGATGCCTTCGTGGCGGCGTTGAACCGCGAACTCGATGATTAGGATCGCGTTTTTCCCCAACAGTCCGACCAGCATGACAAGCCCAATTTGGCAATAGACATCGTTTGCCAAGCCCATTGCTTTCAAGAATAGGAATGAGCCAAACAATCCGACAGGCAATGAGATGATCACCGCCAGCGGCAGAATAAAGCTCTCATATTGCCCGACTAGCACCATGTAAACAAAGATCACAACGATGGCAAAAATGTAGACTGCGGTGTTACCCTTTTTCGCTTCATCGTATGACAACCCTTGCCAGTCGATACCGTAACCATGAGGCAATGTCAGCTCGGCAACTTCGCGAATCGCAGCGATCGCTTGACCGCTACTGTATCCTGCGGCAGGAGCGCCTTGAATGGGAGCGGACGGGTAAAGATTATAGCGGCTGATTTCGTTCAAGCCCTGCTTCTTTTTTAGTTGCATGAACGCAGAATAGGGAACCATTTCCCCACGGTCATTTTTTACGAACAAATTTGCAAAGTCTTCTGGATAGCGACGGAATTCCGGGGCTGACTGGACATAAACTTTGTAGAACTGGCCAAAACGTACAAAGCCTTGTTCCCAAGTGCTACCAATCACAATGGATAGGTTATCCATCGCGTCGCGTATGGAAACGCCTTTTTGCATGGCGATGTCATTGTTGATGATGACCTCATATTGCGGATAGTTTCCAGCAAAGAAGGTGAACAGGCCTTTCAGCTCTTTGCGTTCTGCCAGCGCTGCCATAAATTTTTCGGTCACCTCGCCAAGCGCTGCATAATCCCCTGTGTTGGTCTTATCGAGAAGGTTCAGCGAGAATCCACCGGCGGCGCCGAAACCTGGTACCGCTGGCGGTTCAAAGAACTCAAGTTTCACGTTAGCGATATCGCGGCCTTTCTCCTCGAGTTCCTCGATCAGTTGCTTAGAGGTCAGCTTGCGGTCCGCCCAAGGTTTCAAGTTGATGATACAAGTCCCCGCGTTCGAACCGCGTCCTTCCGTCAGAACTTCATAGCCCGCAAGTGAAGATACGGACGTGATCTCATCAAATGTCTTACAGATGGCTTGAAGTTCGTGCGCTTTTGAATTGGTGTACTCGAGCGTCGAACCAGGAGGCGTCTGAATGATTCCATAGATGATGCCCTGGTCTTCCAGCGGTATGAATCCAGAGGGCAGAACATTGTTTACGAAGTAGATACCCGCACTAAAGCCCACGATGACCAACACCGTGAAGGTACGCAACGTTACGATGCGACGTAAAATCCCTGCATAGATGTTCGTCACCACCTCTACGCACTGATTGAAGAACTGCAGGAAAATGCCGAGCAGTCCTCGCTGCTTTTTAACGTTAGGATCGCCCCCGCTGAGAAGTGCGCGAATTGAAAAGCTACTTATGACAGCGACCAAAGCCGCGATTCCGATCGCTCGACTCTCAGTTATGATTAAAATCTCATGCAACAATTCAACTACTAAATCGATTCTCAAAACAAAGTAAACACTCACTCCTAGGGCGAACCCCAAGAGCATTGCGACGAAGACACGCAGCGCAGGGGCATAGCGACCTGAAGTGGAGGTGATACTACGCCCAACGACACTGAAGAGTTTTTCGAGCGGGCCAGTGGGCTGGTTGTCAGTCGTGATGGGCTTGAGTAGCATCGCGCACAGCACAGGAGTCAGTGTCAATGCGACGACTCCCGAAAGTACAATCGACATAGCCATAGTTAAAGCGAACTGCCGATAAAACACTCCGACCGGCCCCGTCATGAACGTGACTGGGATGAACACCGCGGTCATCACCAACGTGATCGCGATGATCGCGCCACTGATCTCATGGACAACTTCTTTCGTCGCTGCGTAAGGCGAAAGGTGTTTCTCATGCATCTTTGCATGGACCGCTTCCACCACGACGATCGCATCGTCAACTACCACGCCGATTGCCAGCACCAATGCAAAGAGCGTAATGAGATTAATGGACATTCCAAACATCAGCATGAAGAAGAATGTTCCAATCAGTGAGACGGGAACCGCCAACGTTGGGATCAGTGTACTGCGAAAGTCACCCAAAAAGAGAAATACGACCAGCGATACGAGGACGAAAGCTTCTAAAAGCGTGTGCAACACTTTCTCAATCGACGCTTCCAGGAACTTGGACACGTCATAACTCACTTCGTAATCCATTCCCGGCGGAAACGACTCCTGTTTAATCTCTTCGATCTTCTCTTTTATCTTCTCGATGACGACTGTCGCGTTCGAACCTGGGGTTTGCTTGAGTACGATCGCTGCGGAAGGGTTGCCGTCGAT
>JANNNN010001111.1:0-1510 GCA_031398555.1 Planctomycetia bacterium
GACCCAAATCGTACCGGCTCGAACGCGTCGTGCGAAATCATTCGCCTTATGAACATTAGTCGTCCAAACCGCTGCCGCCAGACCAAAGAAAGTCTGATTGGCGCGCTGAATCAATTCTTCCCAATCGCTGAATTTCAGAACGCTCATCACGGGCCCAAAAATCTCCTCTTCAGCGATCGACATCTTATCTTGGACGCCGGTGAAAATCGTGGGCTGCACAAAGTAGCCTCTCGATCCGTGCCTTGCTCCGCCGACGATGCAATTCGCGCCTTCGTTATTTCCCTTATCGATATAGGACAAGATCTTATCGAACTGAGCTTGATCGACTTGAGGTCCCTGTTCGGTGTCGTGCGCGAGAGGATCCCCAAGTTTGCGACTGGCCGCGCGCTGACGCAGCTTTTCAACAAATTCATCGTGCACAGAATCCTGTACAAACACACGGCTGCCCGCACAGCAACACTGACCTTGGTTGAAGAACAATCCGAAATCTGCACCGGCAGCGGCTGCATCGAGATCGGCGTCGGCGAGAATCACATTCGGACTCTTGCCGCCCAATTCAAACGTCAATCGCTTAAGTGACTCGGCGGCATCACGCATGATGATCTGCGCCGTGCGATGCTCGCCGGTGAATGCGACTTTATCGATCCCAGTATGTTTGACAATGGCGGCGCCAGCGGTAGGCCCATATCCGGGAACAACGTTTATGACGCCATCTGGAACGCCGGCTTCCTGAGCCAGTTGAGCCATGCGCAAACATGTAAGCGGCGTCTGTTCGGCTGGCTTCATGACAATGGTGCAGCCCGCAGCCAGGGCTGGGCCCCATTTCCAAGCGGTCATCAACATCGGAAAATTCCAAGGAATGATCTGACCAACAACTCCGACTGGTTCTTTGCGAGTGTAAGTAAAGTAATTGCCGCGAACTGGAATCGTTGAACCATGAATTTTGTCGGCGAAGCCCGCGTAATATCGAAGACAATCGATCACAAGCGGCAAATCAGCGGCTCGTGCAACCGCAACTGGTTTGCCGTTGTCGAGACTTTCCAGAGCCGCGAGTTCATCGATCTCCTCTTCAATCAGATCTGCTAGGCGGTACATGATGCGGCCACGATCGCGTGCATCCATGCGGCTCCATGCGCCAGTTTCAAACGCGGCCCGAGCAGCTTTGGCTGCCAAGTCGATGTCGGCTGCGTCACCTTCAGCAATATCGGCGATTGTTTCTTCAGTGGCTGGATTCACCGTCGCGAAGGTCTTGCCACTAACCGCTGCACGCCACTTGCCGCCGATGAAACATTCGGTGTGTCGCACCTTCGGTTTAGGTCGTGTAACTTCTGCAATCGCCATGATTGAATCTCCAGAACTGGGTATTGGTGAGGGGGCGGAGCACGTTGGTTAAGCCTCTTGCTCACCTTTAATATAGTGGTTAAGGCATCTTGTTTGCCAGTAATCACACGGTTGATGTTGCAAAAATTGGTTCATCCGACTAAAGCGTACTTTGTTTCATGAAGTTGAT
>JANNNN010001131.1:0-8117 GCA_031398555.1 Planctomycetia bacterium
GGCCGACACCCTCGATCCGACTTCGACCAATCGGGCCGAAATTTTCCCGCCAACCCGAAAGGCTAACTCCGTTTCATAGCGAGCTTGCACAACACCAATCAGCGTTCGAGTCGTCTCGTGACTCGCCGAGCGGATGGTATACAAACGGGCTGCAACAGAGTGCGCTGACTCTTGAGAGTCGCCTTTTGGTTCCGCGCCGACTCGCCCACGAACAATCCAGGCCATTCCCCCGAGCAACCCAACAGTCACTACAAGTAGAATAAAACGCGAAAAATATCGTTTCATTTTAGTCCCAAGCATCGCGGCCCCTTTTCTAACCAACGCGTCGTTTTGTGACGCCACGTCACTTTGCATACAAAAAACTAGTCCCAACCGAAGTTCACTTTAAGCCGTGCGTCAAGCCCCGCGAATACGACTTCGCTTTCTTCGAACGTCATAGCGGGCTGCCAATTAAATCCATTCAACATGCTACAGCCGTGCGTTCGAACCGCACACCATGCATCATTAATCCCAAGCTCATTTAATCCAGGTCTGTCAAAGGTCAGCACATGGCTGCCAAAAGTGATCGACCAGAACCCGAAAACCAACTCCTCAACCGTCAACATCGATGGTAGCTTTAGATCGCCAACCGCTACCGCGTCGCGAACGATCGTTGAGACAGATCCCATGCACTGGGTTTCGAAATGGCGGATCAATTCTTGACGTTTTGGCTTGGATTTACCGCGAATTGTCGAATTCGAGACAAACTGTTCGATGGCGAAATGCTCGCTGTGTCTCCGAACATAGTGCTCGCTCGCAAGCCCGATCGCCATCATACGCTCGCGCGTCTTTTGGCTGACCATGGATGCGATTCCAAACATCTGTTGCCGAACCTGCATTGCTTGGCAAACAAGTGCCAATACAATTTCCTCTTTATTAGGGAAGTGGTTATAAAGCGTCCCCTTGGCCGTTCCCAATTCAACAGCCAACTTATCCATACTCAACGCTTCGTAGCCTTCTTCCAGCAACATTCTCCGAGCGATTTCCAGAATATCTGTTTCGCGCTGTTGGATTTCAAGTTGCTTGCGGCTAATTCTCGTCATAACCCAATTATGACGCGCCGTCAACTTTTGTCAAGTCGAATCCAAGTCGGGGTCAAACGCGAAGCACTGCTTAAACCCGCTTTCATCCTATGGAAATGCTCACGCCAGAGCTCGAAGCGGATTGGATTCTTACTCGGATCGACCAAGCTCTACGCTCACGATCACCGGGCTCCTCATCCCCCGACCCCTCGGAGTACCGAGGAGAAGGGGAACAGCGGGTGTTTTGTGTTTCAGCTTCGCATCGCTTGGCTCACACCCAAGTTTTTACCAAGGCCGATACGTGACAAGGACCCACAATTCGGCACGTTAAGCAAAAATTTCCTTAGCGACCTTGCCAGCCACATCGGTTAATCGAAAATCGCGGCCAGCATAGCGAAACGTCAATCTTTCGTGATCAAGTCCCAGTATGTGCAGGATTGTGGCGTGCAAGTCGTTAACGTGCATCTTGTTTTCGACCGCATAATAACCGTAGTCGTCCGTCGCGCCGTAGGCATAGCCGCCCTTCACGCCGCCACCAGCCATCCACATCGTAAAGCCATGCGGATTATGATCGCGACCGTCCGTCCCTTGCGACGTTGGAGTCCTTCCGAACTCACCACCCCAAAGCACAAGCGTGTCCTTCAGTAGCCCCCGATCTTTCAGGTCCCGCAAGAAACCCGCGATGGGCTTATCCACTTCTGAAGCATTCTTTGTATGCCCTTGATACAGATTGCCGTGCTGATCCCACTGGACTTCGCTGTCGCTGTGCGTGACCTGCACAAATCGAACGCCGTTCTCCAAAAACCTTCGGGCCATTAAACATTGCCGCCCAAAATTTTCGGTCACCGGATCGTCGATGCCATACTGTCGCTGAGTCGCTTCGGTTTCGTTCGCCAAGTCTTGAATCGCCGGCATGGTCGACTGCATGCGAAACGCCAACTCAAACGAATTCAGTCGCCCTTCGAGAGCTTGATCGCGACCCACCGACTCCAAGTGCGACTGATTCATAGAACGCAGCATTTCAAGCTGCTCGCGTTGCTGTTCAAGGCTCATGCGAGTGTTTCGAACGTGTTTTAGACTTGCGGAAGCCGCCGATTGACTTGCATTGCCAATAGGAGTGCCCTGACAATGAGATGGTAGAAAGGCAGCGCCCCAGTTATTGACTCCGCCATGTGCAAGTGTTGGACAAATCGTAATGAAAGCCGGCAAGTTTTCATTCTCCGTCCCGAGTCCGTAGGTAACCCAAGACCCGAGACTTGGCCTCACGAATTGATCGCTGCCCGTATGCAATTTCAAAAGCGCACCGCCGTGAGCGGGATTTGTGCCATGTACCGATCGCAAGACGCACAAGTCATCGATATGTTTTGCGACATGCGGAAACAATTCGCTCACCGCAAGACCACTTTGGCCGTAGTTGTGAAACTTCCAAGGCGATTTCAACAAGTTGCCTTGTTTTGCAAAAGTCACATCCGGCAACGCAAACGGCGGTTCCTTGCCGTGGTCACGATCCAGAAGTGGCTTTGGATCGAACGTATCAACGTGCGATGGACCGCCTTTCATAAACAAAAACACTATGCGTTTTGCACGCGCTGGGATCCTCGCGAGTTTGCTTGTGTCGATCACCGACGATTGATCGTCACTCAAGCCGGTGCGTTCCAACAGGGCTGCCAACGCTAACCCACCGAAACCGATCGCAGAGCTTTTGAGCAACTGCCGACGATGTGTAAGTTCTGAAGGACCGTTCATCGCTCACCTTATGTATATGAACTCGTTGCTCGCCATCAAACTGTGACAAAGCATTGCCCAGGCCGACCGCTCGGCCGCTTCTCCCTGAGCACTCAACTCAGCTTTCCATTTATCGACAAATGCCAACGCTCGCAATGTTTCGCTCGAACTGGCCCTCCGGCCCAGCGCCGTCTGGTATGCCAGCTCCACTCGTCGCTCGGCTGCATTCGAATGCCGAATCACTTCTTGAGCAAACTCGCGGGCCGAGTCCATCACCAAGTCGTCATTCATCATCAGTAAAGCTTGTGGGGAGACCACAGTCGCGTTCCGATTGCCAGTTGGCATGGTCGGGTCAGGGAAATCGAATTGTTCAAAGAACGTGTACAAATTATTGCGGATCACAGGTAAGTAAGCCGCCCGCCGAACGCTCTCATAACGAGTGTGATCGACCGAGGTGTGGTTGAAAACGAATTGGCGATTGCGAAGCGGGACCATCTTGCCGCCGATCGAATCATCTAAACGACCAGCGACAGCGAGAACCGCATCGCGAATCTGCTCTGCGTCGAGTCGCTGCATGCGAAATTTCCAAAGCAGCACGTTCTCCGGATCAGCGGTCGCACATGTCGCTTCATCGGCATGTGCCGACTGCATCCGATATGTTGACGACATCAAGATCGACCGTTGCATTTCTTTGATCGACCAACCGGATTCCATGAACTGCCTCGCGAGGTAGTCCAGCAGCTCGGGATGCGATGGGCGATCACCGAGACGTCCAAAATTCTCAGTTGACGCTACCAATCCATGCCCGAAATGCCATCGCCACAGGCGATTGACGAACACACGGGCCGTCAGCGGATTCTGGGTGCTCGCCATCCATTGGGCAAACTCCAACCGACCACTTTGGTGTTTTGCAAAAATGGGTGGAGTATTCGCCGGTCGCATCACCAACGGGAAATCTCTGGAAACTGCATCGCCGAGGTTGCGGTGATTGCCTCGAATATGGATCGAAATACTTGCTTGCACTTTTCCATCCGCGACGCCCATGGCCGAAGTTTCGTCAGGCGCATTGCTTTCAACGATACGAGCAACATCCATCAGCCGGTAATACTCAGCCAAAGTAGCTTCATCAAATGCGTACTCGGGCTGGGGTGGAATTGCCAAGAAGCCCGAGGCGTCATTGAGTGCTTGACGAGCTTGTTCGAGCCGCACGTCGTCCAGAGTCTTTGTATCCGGTTTGATTTTCTTCGCCTCAGCCAACGCCTGCTCCACTTCAGCGAATAACTTGCGATAGTGGTCACTGACGGCCGCTGAAACGCTGTTCAGTGCAGTTGAGTCCTCTGCTTCAGCATCACATTTAACTTCAGTCGGATCGCTGGCAATGGCTCCTCGTTCTATGGCCTGTCCTGCCACTTGCCCTGAAACCAGTTGATGCCATGTTGCGAACAGTGGATCATCGCGGTGATATTCCAGATGCAAACGGCAGTGATGTAGAATCCGAGGATGCAGGCCGAGCGAAGCAGCTACGGCAGCGACCTCTTTCAAAGTTGCCGATGGCGAAAACTCCGCAGCAACAGCCAAATAGTCGGCCGCTTTCGCTTTTGCAGCCTCGCGAATCTTGGCAACCGCTTCCCCTTTATATTTATTCGCCACCGCGTTCTTAGCCGCTATCTCAGCTTCGACTGCTTTCAACTTTTCCAACTCTTCGGCATTCGCAAACGAATACTCATTCCAATGCTTGATCGCGCCGGTGTTCGTTGGGCCAAACGTCTGAGTGCTTTTAAAGATTGCCGCCAGCGCGTAATAGTCGACTTGTTTGATAGGATCAAACTTATGATCGTGGCACCGCGCACAACCGAGTGTTAGACCCAAAAATGCTTTCCCAGTCGCATCGATTTGTTCATCGATGGTATCCATCACCAACTTCTCTCGATCGGGTTCAGCTAGAACTTTTGCACCGAGCACCAAGTAACCGGTTGCGGTCAACGTCTCACGATTTGACCCCACAACCAAATCACCTGCCAACTGCTCAACTAGAAAGCGATCAAAGGGTTTGTTGGCGTTAAAAGCATCGACTACATAATCACGATAGCGCCATGCATTGCCGAGTGCCAAGTTCTCATCTAAACCATTCGAATCTGCGTATCGAGCAACGTCTAACCAATGTCGCCCCCATCGGACACCGTATTGCGGCGATGCGAGCAAACGATCGATCAGTCGTGGGTAGGCATCAGGTGCCGAATCCGCAACAAACGCCTCGATCTCTTCTTCTGTTGGAGGCAACCCGATCAAGTCAAACGTGACTCGGCGAATAAGAGTTCGAGGGTCCGCCCAACCAGCTGGGCGCAATCCGCTGGATTCCAATTTTCCCAAAACAAAGTTATCGATCGGTGTTGCAACCCAATCGACAAGGGTTACTTTGGGAATGTCCGGTGCAGAAACTGGTTGAATCGACCAGAACTTACGTCCATCCTCAATGCTCATTCCAGTCGGCTCAATCGCCAATGCTGGAACCGTATCACGCGGGTCTGGAGCTCCCAATTCGATCCACTGTACGAGCACGTTTATTTCAGCATCGTTTAACCGCCCGCTCGGAGGCATCTGCAACTCACGGTTCTCGTATCGAATGGCTTCAACCAATCGACTTTGCGATGGCTGCCCAGCGACCACTGCCGGACCGGACTCACCGCCGGCTGCGACGCCCAATTGCGAATCCAAACGCAACCCGCCGCTGACTTCCTTGGCTGAATGGCATTCGTAGCAACGTTCGACCAAAATAGGTCGAACGCTCTTTTCGAAGAATTCAAGTTGCTCGCCAGTTAAACCGGTCGCTTGCTGTGCAAAGCAGTTCCCGATAGCAAAAAATGCCACGTACAAAGCAATCGAGTACATCGCGATCGGCTTACATCGATTCTGCGACGCATGGGAATTTTGCATATTGATGACTCTAGGCGGGACTGGGAGTGCATCGCCGCAACCTAGGTGGCTAACGGCCTAATCAGAGTGGTTTCTATTATACCCGAAATGCGCGAGCTCAACCTACGTTCATTCCTGCAAATATTAAGCCTCCCTTTCGACAGGGCGCCCGCTCTAAAACCCTGCACTAACCCGAAGCGTAAGCGAGCGGAACCAGCCGGACGCCCAACTCTCAGGCATCAGGCAAAGTTGGCGCATTCGGGTCGGGAGGCATGGCGGCTTGAATCGCTTTTCCTATGTGTAGTAGAACGTCTTCGCGATATGCAGAAGCGGTCAATTTAATTGTTCCAGGGACCTTCTTTTCGCCAACCGTTTCGGAGCCGCATTGAACGATCAGCGACGGGTGGCCGGTCAAATTAGTCAGCGTCAAGTCATTTCCGCCTAGTACAAAATCCACCTCGCTCAGTTTGCGCTGCGTCTCAGTAATCAGTTGGCCGCGCAGTCGATTGGCTTGAAGGAAATGAATGGCCGTGACGAATTGAGCATTTCGAAAGGTGCTGGACCAAAGACCGTAGTTCGCCGATCGGTCCGCGCGGAAGGCCGATTCGAAAACCGCGGCGGCTTCGACTCCCAACATCACACTTAACGCTTCAACTGGAATTTCGCTCTTGAGGTCGATCGGCTTGGTTTTAACCCCTGCAGACTTCAAAAAATCCAGCGCCGCTTGCTCATTAGCATTTAATGGATTTTCAGTGACGCCAACGGTGAACTCAGAAAGCTTCCGATCGAGCGGCCATTGAAAGGCCCGCTCAACCACTGATGGATCTTTGCCATCGCTACCCAGTAAAGAACCAAAGACCAACGCCAAGTCATCGACATGACGCGCGATGGGACCAAGTTTATCCATCGACCATGCCAGCGGCATACAGCCGGCTCGACTGATGCGACCAAACGTCGGTCGCAAGCCGCTGGTACGGCAACGTCGACATGGCGATACGATGCTGCCAAGTGTCTCGCTGCCGATTGCGAACGTGCTAAGTCCGGCAGCCACCGAAGCAGCACTGCCTGCGGACGAACCACTGCTCCCTTGCTCGGTGTTCCACGGATTGCGAGTCGTCCCACCAAACCATACATCACCCCAAGCGAGCGCGCCTAAAGTTACTTTCGCCAGCACGACGGCTCCTGCGGCAGCTAATCGCGTTGCAACGGTCGCTTCGGTCGGACGGACTTGGTCTTTGAACGGTTCCGCTCCCCATGTGGTCTTCCAAGGGGGCATGGCAATTAGATCTTTAGCGACCCAGGGAATGCCGTCGAGCACCCCGATCGATCGCCCCGCCGCGCGGCGTTCATCCGATGCCTTAGCCAATTCGAGGGCGTGTTCTTCAAGCAAGGTGACGACGTTCTTCAGCAAAGGTTCATAGCGTTTCAATCGCGTAAGATACAGCTCCGTTAGCTCACGGCTCGATAGTCGCTTGGTTGCCAGCAGACTCGCCTGATGAGCGATCGATGCAAGCGCAAGTTCATCTGAGTCGACTGATTTTACGTTCGCATCAATCGACCAAGCGACTTGGACTTGACCCGCCGATTTCACATGAACATTCTTGGCGGCAACTTTCTTTGCCGCAGAATCTATATCAGCCATCGCGTAAAAGAAATCGGGCCGAAAGACTTGGGCTGGCGGAGTATCAGCATCAATCTCGATCTTTCTAATACTGGCCGCACTTGCGAGAGTGCTGCCAAGCGATTTCGCGACCGCTTGACGCTCTTCATCGGTCAATTCGAGATCAGCGACCCACTCAGCTTGCTGGATCATCTCCGCCGTGATTTCACCTTTCTCAGCGACTTGAGCCGCAAGAGTGCGTTGGAAGGTTAGCGATCCAACGCTGATCGCGCTAAGTGCCTGAAGAGCATATCGACGCGAAAAAAGATGGCTGTGTGGCATGTTGGTTGACTGAGATGTTGGTTGACTGAGATGATGGTTGACTGAGATGTTGTGCGGCCGTAGGATTGGACCACTTTCCCGTGCGTAACTTATCATAGCCTATCTTCAATTCCCCAAAATTTTATACGGGCGCATCCGAATAGAGTGTCCGCTTACAAATTTCAGAGCCTCGGTAGTAAGTTGAAGTGGGTCGCTCTTGCCCAGTGCGACCATTCGCGGCATATCAGCCGGAATGCGCTAGCGAGCGTCCCGCTTAAAAAACTAACGAAAAACACAACTTCGCAGGTGACTGATCAGCCGGAACGCGTTAGCGTCCGGTTCCTACAACAACTAGCCACAACCGGACGCTAACGCGTTCCGGCTGATAAGTCTAAACCAACGTAACAACAACTATCCGTCCTATGTTTCTAAGCGGGACGCTAACGCTAGCGTCCGGTTATGTCGACAGCCGGACGTTAGCGAGAGCGTCCCGCTTA
>JANNNN010001197.1:0-3025 GCA_031398555.1 Planctomycetia bacterium
CCTCCAGCTAAGTGCCGAATTGTACGTCCAGCCACTTCGGGCAAGTCGGAACAACTCTTAGCCTTAAACCGCGGCGTCACCTTCCAAGTGACGCCGCTTTTTTCGTATCCGCAATGCAGATATTCGCAAGTCAGTGTTGTCGTCCAGTGGTGCTTCAAGAAACCATCAACCGCAAGATTAATACTGTATGCACTGCTGTTAAACCTTGTCGGCGTTCCAGTCTACCCAATTCATTTGTTTGAAAGTTTTTTTCAGACACTATAATTTTCCGGTGGTCGCGTCGATAACCAGTCGAGTCTCGCTAACAACGAGACGAAGTTTGAGATCGTGAGCTGTGCATGGTGATTTAACGCAGCTCTGTAAATGTCGACCGCTTTTATTCGCACGGACGTGGCACTGCGGACATCCTCTTTGGGCTTAGCCAAAGAACCGTGCCATGACAGAGTCAACTGGTAAAGTAGGCCCACGCAAATGGGCTGTGTTGGTACTGGCTGGGGGGGCTGCGCTCTCAGCCCCCTTTCTGCGCAACCCAGGAACTCCAGCGCCTGCCCAAGACGCTGCTGCAAATCCTCTCGAAGTCGATTTTTCAAAAAAATCGTGGCCCGATCTAAGAGAGAAATCGCTGACGCCACCTGGACAAGTTGCGTCCAATCTCAGTGTCCAGGATTGGGCTGAACTGGACCGATTGAAATCGCAGATAGGAACTTCGCCTCGCAAGGTCACGGGCAATTTACCCAGCACAAGTGCGGTGCCTTTGCCCGCGTGGGCTGATCGCGGCCCGCGTATTGACCAACTGGTAAACGATTCAATCCGCACGGAACCCCTCGCGCCCGTCGCCCCACTTGGCACAGTTGGTCTCGATCCACTTCGCCCTTGGATGGGATCTGGCATGAAAATCAATGCGGAATCCTCGCCCGCGCCGCAATCCGCCGATCTGGCTGGCGATATGGCATTTCGCGCACCCAATCCCGATTCACGCTGGAACTCCGTTCCATCCACATCACCTAGTTCCGACCCACTGCCGCAAGACTCTGGTGCACTCGCTAGTAATCGACCTTTTCGAAAGTTCGAAGATCGGGTAGAGCAATGGCCCGATGAAAAACTGGCACCTAGTACTTCGCAGCCGCCAGGATTTCCTGTTGCAAGCCAATTTCATGGGCCGTCGCCTGCGGTTTCAGCGTTCACTCCAGCACCGCTCGTCGCTCCCACTGCAAAACCAGAAATGGTTAGTGCACCGATGGTCAGGTCTCAATCCGGACGTCAGACGCCCCGGGTGAACAGCCCAGCCATTGAAGCGCCGAAGCCGTCGACAGCTTCGCCGCGTCCTAAGCACTTTATTCAACAACCTGCAAAACGAGCCTAATAGCCGTCTACTTTGGAAAAAGTAGTATAATTGAGATTGGGGAGCTGACTGTTTGACATCAAAATGAGACGATCACCTCGGCAGCGCGAATTTAGCAAAAATTGCCTGCGACCGTGTCAGTTTGGTTCGCCAAGCGTGTTTAGTCATGCAGGAGGCGATTGTTGATGTCGAACATGCCGGAAACTCGAGATAGCCTAATCATCCAAATCCAATCGCCCGAAAACCGGGATGCTTGGGTCGTGTTCGCGCAGCTGTACCGACCTGTCATCTATCGCTTGGCGAGAGCTCGTGGCCTGCAGGACGCCGATGCAGAGGACTTGACCCAGCAAGTTCTCCTATCCGTCGCCAGAGCTATCCCTCAGTGGCAACGAAATCCAAATAGTCGTTTTCGTCATTGGCTCAATCGCATCGTCAAGAATGCGATCTTAAACGCGTTGACGCGCGGCCGAAACGAAGTGGGCGTTGGCGGTTCTGAATTTCTTAATACCGTCAACAACTTGCCGCATGAGGAAAACGAAGTCGAATCAAAGATCGAATACGAATACCAACGGCAGTTGTATCGTCGCGCCGCCGAAATCGTTCGCGACTCAGTAAACGAAGACACTTGGCTTGCTTTCCTAAACACCGTTGTCGAAGGCGAATCCACCGAAGTGGTCGCCATTCGGTTGGGCAAAACGATCGGCAATGTCCACGCAGCTCGAAGTCGTCTCATGCGCCGGCTGCAAATGCTGGTGCGAGAATTGATGGAGGCGGATGAATGATGCCAAACACTCAATCTTGCCAGCCCGATCGGCTAGAAGCCTTTCTTATCGGTAAGCTCTCTAGTCCCGAAGAGCAGCAACTCGCCGCGCACTTGGATGAATGTCCGATGTGTCGCCGGCGATTGGATGAAGCCGCCGCATCTCCAGATGACTGGACGCGGGCAACTGCGTATTTGAAAGATGATCCATTCGATCTCGTCGCCGTCAGTGGCTTTAGCGATGAACCTCAGAGGTTACAGCCTCAAATAAAACAGGTTCTCGATGTACTGGGTGCGACCGACGATCCCAACATGCTCGGTCGGTTGGGCCTTTATGAAGTCTCCGGAGTTGTTGGAGCGGGCGGCATGGGAGTTGTACTTAAAGCCTTCGACGGGCCGCTCGATCGAACCGTGGCAATCAAAGTCATGGCGCCCCATCTGGCTACCAGCGGTGCCGCCCGACAGCGATTTTCGCGCGAAGCCCGAGCTGCTGCAGCGGTGATCCATCCAAACGTCATTGCTATTTATGGAGTCTCCACCGACACGCAGTTACCCTATCTAGTAATGCCTTACGTGGGCGGTGCATCGCTGCAAAAACGCTTGGATACTGAAGGAGCACTACCTGTCGCAGATATTTTGCGCATCGGTATTCAAATCGCATCCGGTTTAGCTGCCGCGCACAATCAGGGGCTCGTGCATCGTGATATCAAACCCGCCAACATCCTGCTCGACCAAGGTGTGGATCGCTTAGTCATCACCGACTTCGGGCTGGCTCGAGCCGTCGATGACGCATCTGTAACTCGAACAGGCGTCATCGCAGGCACACCGCAATACATGTCGCCTGAACAAGCTCGCGGCGAACCCGTCGACTCGCGCAGCGACCTATTCAGCTTCGGGAGTGTGCTCTACGCCGCCTGCACGGG
>JANNNN010001209.1:0-3321 GCA_031398555.1 Planctomycetia bacterium
GTATTTTTTGCTCATGTTTGGATTCTAAAAAGCTGTGTTCCAACCCGTTTTTTCAAGTGATAAGCAGTGAGGCGGCGGCTCGCGGAATCATTGGCTGCGTAAAATCACATCCAAAACAGAAGATTAAGAAAAAACCCCAAAGCAAGCGACTCGCAAAGTCTTTGCGTCGTCAGTCCATTAAGGCCGATGAATCTCGTGAGGTTTTTAAATCGGAGGGGATTATGCACGCGATAGACGCATTCAAATCAAAGAACGCAAATGAGACCGTTGCTTACCAAAACGAACTAATCCTACGCGGTGAAGCTGGCCAGATAGCTTTCGGCCTGTTCCGGGCGCAAAAGCGGTCGCCCAAGGCCAAAGACTACCGAGGTAAACTTCGTCAGAGTTCCTACGATGGAAAGGGTGAGGCTCTGAAGTATCTCGATTCAGCCTTAACGCTATGGTCCGGGGAACTCGGCATCGACTGGGGTTGGAAGAAAGACCCAACGCAGTCATACCACAATCAATTGCTGTATGTTGAGCTTCCTGATCACGGACAGTGCAGCTTTCATTCGGCGCAGTCAGTAAGTAGCAAGGGGTTTTCCGGGGAATGGGATAGGTCCAGACCGGTTCTCGATTCCGTTCTTGAATACTGCGATTTCGTGATGCAGGCCGAAGACAAGCGAGTCATTCGAGATACCGATCTGATGCCATTTGGTAAGCACGTAGGCAAGGTTTTAGGCGAAATCGACCTGAAATACTGGGGGTGGCTTGCAGATTGGGACGGACTAAAATCATGGTCCTGCTTACAGCCGTTCGTTAATCTTCGGGCGGTATGATCGACTCCCTAGCGACTGGAATGCTTGGAGATGGCTGCAATTGTTTGGTTACCCCTCGACGAAGATCACCCGTACCATGCGTCCCTTACCGGCTGGGAAGAGAAACCACACGAAGGCTTCGAGGTACTTTCTCAGTGGATCGGGGAGGATGCCAACGATAAGTCAGAGTCCGGTATCCGCAGGCGAAGGTACTGGCTCCAGGTGCTCGGCAGGGGTGCAAACGACCGGAAGGCACTTCTGACCGTCTACGGCATTCCGTCTCCTCCAGTCGTCAATCAGGAGCATATCAACGAGGCTGTGAAGTATCTCGGTTGGGAAGGCGTGACGTGGGAGATCAAGCTCCGCGGGACAGCTTGGATATTCCGCAATTCTGAGCGACATGAAGAGTGATGTTTCCAGTCGTATCTAGTGGGTAATCACACCACAGGAGTACGACATGACAAATCCAATCAAGCGACTGAAACCCAAAGAAGTAGCTGCAATTTGGCAATGTAGCACCGGTCACGTGCTGTCACTATTGCGGTCAGGAAAGCTCAAGGGGATAAATATCTCGACGGCATCACGACCGCGGTACGTTGTCGACCCAATTGAGGTAGAGAGATTTGAAAAGCAAGGAGCGATCAGGCCGGTTCTGCGTAGACCACGAAAGCTTTCGGTTCCTAATCACTTAGGCTTGTAATCTAGCCATTTCTCAACGTGGTTAGCTATAGCAATGAGCCGTTCGCTCCCGATTCTTTGCCGGTAAACTCCGTTGATAGAGCCGTCAGCGTGGCCCATCGTCAGCATGATAGCTGGTTGGTCTGGCACCTCATCGGCGACGGTTCGGTATGTGTGCCGCAATGCGTAGAATCCCCTGCCGTATCTCTCGACTTCCGCAAGTGCTGCCAAGTCTTCAAACTCATGGGCGATGGGCGTATTGGTGACGCCAAACTTCTCACGGTGCGGTGAGCAGCAAATGTAGTCGCCAGCGAATCCGGCTGACTCGGCTTTCCATGCGTCCAAGAACATGACAGTTTGCCACCAGAGCTTTGCGCGACGGGTTACTCCCGTCTTTGGGCGGGCGAAGTCCAGGAAGCCGTTAGCGTTGACGTGGGACCATTTAAGCTCGCAGCAATCCTTATTCCCTAGTCCGCAATTGATGGCCAGTAGGATACAAGGCTTTAGGTAGCCAGCCGCGGCATTTAGTAGTTTGTGGATTTCGGCAGGCTCAAAGGTCTTTTTGCCGTTGCTTACTTTCGATGTTCGCATGAGGCGGGAGGACGGAATCTTAAACGCTTGCCGGTACGGAAGCGGGGAATCCAAGGTGCCAGATTCGTAGGTCCATCGAAAGAAAACCTTTAGTCTCGTAATGTGGTTCTTTAGGGTGACGACTGACGCGCATGTCTCCGCTAAATGTTGCCTGAGCTTGACGAAATCAGCTGGCTTCATCTTGGTCCCGTCTAGGTCTTTTCCAAGACAGAGAACCATCACTACGCAAGAGCGTTTGTACTCAAGATAGGTTGTCCGCGATATTTCTTCAGCGGTCACTGAGCGAAGCTTGGCATCGAGAAACAGATTGGACAGTACCTCAAGCGTCAATTGAGTTCCAAGCGATTCTGGCGACGGGGTTCTTCCAGCATAGAGGTCGTGTCTAACTCTTTCGTAGAACGCGATAGCAGCATCAGGATCGGCCCATACACCGAAGTTATACCGCTTTCCTCTGATGGTCTTGGCCCATTGCCCATTAGATGCGGGGAACAACGGGAAGTCTTTGTATGGCTTATTTGGCTTGATGCGTTTCATGGTGCGATCCATCGTAAAAAGACGGATGACACCTTTGGTCCAGGGGGCGAGCCTAGGGTCGCAATTTTCAGGGGTCGTAATCCACCTACGTGGTAACCTCCAAAAAAGCCAATAAAAACAAGGGTTTTAGTAGCCGGAGCGGGACTCGAACCCGCACGATCCTTAACGAATCTCAGGATTTTAAGTCCTGTGTGTCTGCCATTCCACCATCCGGCCAAGTGCTGTTTTCCCAGTGTTTTAGCGGTTTTGAGAAGTCAAGGGTTCGACACCCATTAGTCCTCGACACCACTTCCGACACCCGGCATGCGTTTGCTAGCTTCTTGGGTAGCAAACACACAGGACGCAATTCTACCCAGCAAACGACACATTGTCGCGTACCGTCCAACAGTTCTCTGTTTGAATTTTTCATACGACGATCCACTAGCTTAGATGATAGTTGTTTTGCGTTTTGGCGACGCATTGTCGCTTCGTTTCATCGCAACTACGCAGCAGTTGCCATCTGCCGGATTCATTATCCTTGGAAGCGGATGTTACGATGATAGTCAAGGTATTATGGCGTGCACCCGGGAGGTCTACGCCCATGCCGCCGCGCCACAATTTCGCCCCTCAAGACTTTTTTAATCTTTTATCTTTTTTATAAAGCTTGATACGCCGTCTTAACCAGATATGATATGCGAACTTAGCGCCGGAATCGGTCTACCAAGTGTGAGCCATTTCTGGT
>JANNNN010000636.1:0-3364 GCA_031398555.1 Planctomycetia bacterium
GTTCGGAAGGAGGGACTTCCCACTTCACCTTCAGACGTTCTTCAATCGCTTCATAAAGGCCGGTGTAAATTTGCTGGCCTGTCATCAAGCCGACGCGACGGACAGCCATTTTGTTGGGGTCAGCCGCAAAACGGATCTCTAATTCAGAAGTTGCTGGAGTCATTTCGGCGATGCGGTAGACGTAGTAAATGTTTTGACCTTGGTTAGGTGCTACTCCGGCAGTGCCGACACTCCCCGAGAAAACCTTTTGCATAAACTCTTGTCCGACCGTATCTAGCGTCGGAACATTGGAGATTCTTGGCGTTTCGCCAAATCCTGATAACCAAGTGAACGGATCGGTTGTCTTAAGGAGCGATTGCTGGGTAAGGTTCAAAGCCTCTTTCCATGGCTCTTCAGCACCTTTGACTTTCTTGGCTATTTTCGCAGCTTCATCAGCGGCGAGTTGTCGTGCCTTTTGAGTCTTCCATGCGTCGATGACTTCTTTGCGAACTTCAGCAAGCTCGGGTACATAAGCTTGTTGTTCGTCGACTTTCCAGAAAATGTACTGGCGGAAATCGGGTGTGCGTTGTTCGAGCATCGCCATCTGATCGAAGAAAAGACTTTGAGCGGGAGTGAACAAACCGTAATTGGGATTGTTCATACCGTAATTAGGCATAGGAATCTGGCCCATTCCCTGTTCCTGTAAACTCATCGTGCTCTTGCCAAGTTCGGTTGCATACAGCTTCGATCGATCGACCATTCCAGTCTCACCATACTTCAAGCCGACTTCTGCAACTTTGCGAAGATCAGGCCGAGTTGCTCTGGTTTCAGGCTGAAGACCTTCTTTCAGCAAAGCTGCTTGTTGGCGATAAGCTTGCGAATACTTCACCATCTGGTCGTTGGCGCTCGTCAATTCCTTTTGCAAAGCATCGATGACGGCAGTGCGAGCGAGACTCTCAAGAAGTTCTTCTTTCGCTTCTTCGAACGTCTTGTTCCGTTTCTCGGGTTTGGCCTCGGCGCCGGGGACAGGAGGGGTCGCTGCTGCCTCTGCTGCTTTCTCTGTCGCTTCGGCAGCGGGCGCTGTCGGTTGAACTACGACTGGTGGCAGGCCTGTTGGATCTTGTCCTGCCGCCGCTGCGTCGGCAGGTTTTTCAGGGGCCTGTTCTTTTTCAGGGGCCTGTTCTTTCTCAGGGGCCTGTTCAGCAGGTTTAGGTTCATCTTGAGCCGATACCAAACGAATCACGCTGGAAGACAGCGAGCTTAGTTGTTTTGGAGCTGGTTCGCCCTGTGCTGGTTCGCCCTGTGCTGGTTCAGCGGGCAGAGTTGCCGGTGCTTCGGCCGACGGTTTTTCAGGTGCTGGAGTCGCGGGTGCTTCAATATTTGGTGCTACCGGCGCAGCGGGTTCGGCTGGCGGAGGGACAGATGGCGAAGTCGCGGGCGGATTTTCTGAAGCTGTTGGAGGGTTCGGGGGTGTGATTTCAGTTGACGGTGCAGCTTCAGATGTTGTAGCGGGTTGCATTTAGGTCTGTCCAGGCTCAGTGGAGTCCTTGGGTTTGTCAATCAACGGATCGTATTTGAGTTGTCCCAAGCTGAGCAATTTGTCGTATTCGACCTTCAGCTGTTCATCGGTGACTTTGGCCTTTTCGCGAGCGATCCATTCGCTGAAATTACCTTCAACGTATTCGAAATTGGCTTTGTAATCACGCATAAAGCCTGGTTCGGGAAATGCTGGCGAGGGGATGCGGTTCTTGCCCTTTTCGTAAATGGCGAGAATCTCAGCTTCTGTTGGTTCGCCGGTGACTGATTTCATGAAATCGGCGACCAAGACCGGATACGCATCAACCTTGGCGCTCTGATTGAGCTTCAGGAAGTCGCTCCACATATCACCGGGAGTTTGTGTTAATCGAACACGTTGGTAATCATCGGGCTTGAAGTCATTGCTCCATCCTCGGAGCGCCATTTGGCGTGCGACAATCGCACCCAGTTCCAATTTGATCATCTCGCGAAGGTCAAATTCGGTGACTTGATTGTCAGTGCTCTCGCGGAGGATTTGAGCCAATCGCGTAGGTGAAACGCACTTGTCACAGAAGGCAACGAGAAATTGATCGGCGGCATCGTCATCAAATTCGATCCCATTGGATTTTGCGAAATCGGCAAGCATTCGAGTCTCGATCACGGCCAGGCTGCCCGATTGGACATTTACGCCTAGATCGATAATTTGTTTTGATTCAGGCGAGAAAGCGAACTCGGGAATCTGTGGTTGTCCACCAGCTTCAAGCACTTCGCGGGACAGTGTCGAAAGAAACCGAACGAATTTATAGTGGTGTTGCCGAGCGCGTTCGAGTTCACTGGTTGTGATGCGACCGCCCGTCCAGCGCACGACGACTTTGTCGCCAACACTGTTGTAATTCCTCATTGCGCCTTGCATGAAGTCGATGGCCGGAGCGACCACAAACGCCATGATGGCTAATAGAACGAGGCCCGCCATCCAGTAGGTGCGGTGTTTTCGAAAAGTTGCTAAAGGGCTCGACATCTTGTTTTCCCAAAGTCTATGCGCTTTTATTTTTTCAAAAGCCGATTACCGTGATCGCATCCACAAACCGGCGATTTTAGGGGGTAATTTGCTATGCACAAGAACACGTGCGGACAAGATACCATGCCTGACCGTTCTTGCGGAGTCTAATTCTGCCTCGTATGGTTATTCGCATCTGATTCAGTTGCAGTTAACTTTGACAAGTCCAGACGGCAACGGTTTATTTAGCTTGGGGCAAATGGTCCCAGGCTACGATGGGCAACGCTTGATTTAGGTTGATTCATGAGCAAAGACAAGTCACTGGTGATCGTAGAATCCCCTGCAAAAGCCAGGACAATTGCGAAGCTTTTGGGCAAGGATTTTACCGTTGAGGCAAGTATCGGCCACATCCGTGACCTGCCGCAGGGGGCTAAGGAACTGCCCGAAAAATACAAATCTGAAAAATGGGCTTATCTCGGCGTCAACGTCGAGGAGGATTTTCAGCCAATTTACGTCGTGCCAGCCGACAAGAAAAAACATGTAACGAAACTGAAAGCCCTGCTGAAGGATGCAAAAGACCTGTATCTGGCGACGGACGAAGACCGCGAAGGAGAAGCCATTTCCTGGCATTTGCATGAAGTTTTGGCTCCTAAAGTCCCAGTTCATCGCCTGGTTTTTCACGAAATCACCAAGGAAGCCATCCAAAAAGCTCTCCAAAACACTCGACAAATCGACCAGGGACTCGTCAAAGCCCAGGAGACTCGGCGCGTCCTCGACCGGCTCTTCGGCTTCGATGTGTCGCAGCTTTTATGGAAGAAAGTCGGCCCTAAACTTTCGGCGGGTCGGGTCCAAAGTGTTGCGGTCCGATTGATC
>JANNNN010000644.1:0-1692 GCA_031398555.1 Planctomycetia bacterium
ATTACACAACTTGAGGCCTCATACAATCTTACGGTGATAGTGACTAAAAAGGCAAAAAGCGGTAAATTGCTAGCTTGAAAGCCGTCGGCTAACGCCTTCCGGCTGATAAGACTAAACCACTGCAATAACAACTATCCGTTCAATGTTTGTAGGCGAGACGCCCTTTAGCGAGTTCCGGCGGCTACGTCACCCGCAAAATGGCGTTCGCAGCCCGACTCGAAAGTGAGACGCCCCCATGGGTCGCCTGCGAGCCGAACTCGCAACCTGGCGGTTCGATCTAATTATTACCCGATCCAAGAATGAAAAATGCCGAGTCACGAAAACGCGACTCAGCATTCACAAATTTCCAGCGGTTAAGAGAACTTAGTCCTTGCCCGTTTCTTTCTCGATCTTGACTTCACCCGGTAAGGTATTTGCGAGATCGACTATCTCCTTCAATTTTGCAGGCAAGTCTGAGGGCTTGCCATTTTCCGATTTCGCAAGCAGATCAGAAGACTTCGCATGCAGATCCTTATAAATCGTCAAGTACTCTCCGGTTGGACATGCATCTAACTCGGATAGCGACTGCACGATGACACGAATCGCATCGGCGGGTTGTGGTGCTTTCTGAATATCATCAGCCGAGCTCAAGATCATCCGCTTCATATCTAAAGCAAATCTCGCGCTGTCCTTTGAGTTGTCCGAGCTACAGAAACTGTTTCGATCACGCCGGGTGTCATCCAAAGCATTTCCATTTGGACGCAAAAAGACTTGTGGAGTAGGAGGATTATTGTAACGTGAGCCTCCGCAGAAATAGGATCCAACGGGATAGGCCCATGCGCCGCGAACATCGGTTAAACGGTTGGCAACAATAATCTCAGCAGCTAGTAGGACGTTGGAAGTACCATCAGTGATACCTGCGAGTGCCGTACAGCGACCGCCCATCGAAAACGGTCCACGGGCTTGCGAAAGTGCATAATCACCTGTTGAAAAGTTATTACCGCCCCCGCCATTGCATGCGTAATTCCCGCGGGCAAATTTTGTTGCAACTCCATTAAATGAGCCTGCTCCTTCGAACGCTTCATCTTGGGTATCGCTTGGGCAAGCGAAAGTGGTGGTAGTCGCTTGATCGCGCTTTCGTAGTTGTGTACCGCCAATCCGAGCTGCTTCAGATTGTTCGAACACTGCATGCGACGAGCTGCTTCACGGGTTGCTTGCACAGCCGGCAGCAGCAAACCAACCAAAATTCCAATTATAGCAATCACTACTAGCAGTTCGACGAGAGTAAAGCCTCGGCGAACCGAATCGCAAACTTTAAACTTTCGTAATAATTCACTCGTTTAGGGCTTTCGAGTGGATTTGCTGCGAGAAACAGGAATCAACGCAACGCCGAGATTCGCGAGCTGGAAACTAACGCCGCGGAAAACAAATTGCTAGCCCTCAATTTACCACGGTTTGATCTTGCGACGTAACGATAATCCAGCGAAACTCGCGACCGTTAATCGGTACGCGCTGCACGACATGGATGTCGACCGCACGCGAAAAACTGCCGCCTCGGTTCGCAAGTGATCCATGCAAGGTTCACTGACGCGCGAATCGCACTTGGAAGGGAATCCAAATATGTCCTGGTTACTTGCTGCTTTTCTGTCGACCTTCGTCGGTGCTCCCGCGCCCGATTTTATGATTGTCGAGTTCACAGTTGAAAACTGTGGG
>JANNNN010000648.1:0-2028 GCA_031398555.1 Planctomycetia bacterium
GTTTGAAGATCGTCTTCAACTCGCCTTCATTAACAGCATGTGCATGTTCGCCATGTCCAGCCGCAGCAACCTGCCTCATATAGGACTGGTCACCGTCGGGTCCGAACGTGATTGCATACACCGTAATCAGCTCCGAAGCTGCCTGATTCGCGGAGGCAATAGCATCCCCGGCTGTAGGAAAACCATCTGTAAGGACGATCATGACGCGGTCAGCGAACCGACGACTGCGCGGGCTGGCAAGTTCAGCGATTCCCTGGTTCATTCCAGCGGCAATCTCAGTGTTGCCGTTCCAAACGCTATTGCTAAGGGTGTTCATGGTCCCTTCAGCCGCGTCAATATTTGTCGACAACTGCATGTCCAGAGTAGCCGATGGAAGGCGTCCACATAGACCTGGCTGAACGCTGTCCAAGTCACTTCCGAACGTGACAATGCTTACCTGCTCTTCCGCTGTGTTGCTACGCAGTTCATCGTAGAAAACCTTGACAGCCTTTTGCAAGGCATTCCAGCGAGAGCTGCCGCTAGGGGCTTTGCAGAATCGTCGATCATTAAGCGACATACCGGTCTCATTTGAATCCACATTAAACTTCATGCTCGTTGAACGATCGAGAACCAAACAAATATCGACGTTAATGAACGAAGCTATCGCGGTGACCTGTGGCGAAAACTCTTGATTGCCTACTAAGCGACTGAAGAATAGCGGAACGCTTCCGTCTATACTATTCGAATCGCGTACCGCGTTGACGCGGACTGCGTTGTACGGCGATCCATTGGAATCAAAAATGTACACTCCATTTTCATCTGCAGTCGCTCGACCAAAATCGAAGTCCCCAGTGCGCAAACGCAACGGAGAACCAGCGACTGTGAATTGTCTAGCGATATTGACGCCGGCATCCTTCGCTCCGCATTCATCTTCGTATCGAGATAGATTGTCTGCTGCAACACGAGCTGCGTTGTCAGATGCCAAACGCAATTCAGTCCTTACCAAGTGCATGTAAGCCAAGTCGACTGAAAAGCCGAGCATGATTAACAGAACTGGCAGTAAGAAAATGAACAGTGTTAGGATTGCCGCTTTGCGATTATTCGGGGCAAGTTTTTTCGCAAAGTTTGTCATGTTTTGAGCCTCTTGGATGTTAGAGATCAGCGAATTGCAATTGCTTGCACGACTATGGAAGCTGCGGAAGTCGGAATAAACCGACCGATCCGCAGATTGCTTGCAGAAACTGCCGAGACTTGGACACTAATCAAATCACCTTTTACTGAGTTGGAAAAAGGACCGCCACCTGACTTGGTGATCTTTATGGAGAAGTTCTTTATCTGGGCGGCATTCAAAACTTGGCTGATCTGATTGGTGATCGAAGCTTGAGTACACCCGGCTCGGCTTACCTCAAGCGTCCCAGAATAGATCGCAGTCGCTAGCGAGTTGCGTAGGAAGATAAGATCGCAAGCTTCAACCGTCGCGCCGACTAGAAAGGCCATTAGTGGAAGGCATATTGCCAACTCCACTAGGGCAGCGGCGGTCCTCTTTTTGCAACGTTTTTTTGAAGTTGAAGGATTGTGTGGCATGGCGATGGGGCAATGTCTTTTGGCTGTATGCTCGCCTAGCTCGGAGTGAGGGCAAGTCACAACTGAAGCCTAGGTTACGAAATGGCACAGCGCGACAAAAAGAAGGATTTTTGGCATATCGCGACGCCAAGCCGAAATCACTGGAATTAAGTTCGCTTAGATTCTTGTCCCAATTTCAGTGCATTTGTCGTCATTACTAGTGGGAAGCTCTTGCCGATCGGCGAGAGACTCGGGCGCAGCTCGTTCGAACTGGCATGGCCGACCCTCCTGAATGTCATAATCGATACAAAACGATTGACTCAATTTCTCAATAATTGCGGCGTTCACCGTGCATCACCACGACGCCGCTAGTTGGGGGCTGCTTCTCTACTATAATGCAGCCTCCATCAAAATCCACGAGAAATTGCATGTCCGATATCAAGCTCGCAGAATCATTCCTGCCCGGCCCATCGCCGGCACCAGCGG
>JANNNN010000653.1:0-4123 GCA_031398555.1 Planctomycetia bacterium
CGAACTTGAGCTTGTCCCCCGAGCTTGCCCTCCGTCCCAACTTCACGAGCCACGCGGCTTACTTCGGACGCGAATCCGTTAAGCTGATCCACCATCGTGTTAAGTGTATTCTTCAATTCGAGAATCTCGCCTTTCACATCCACAGTGATCTTTTTTGAAAGATCGCCGTTCGCCACTGCCGTCGCAACGTCAGCTATATTACGGACCTGGCCCGTAAGGTTCGACGCCATCGAATTCACGTTGTCAGTTAGATCTTTCCAGGTCCCCGCAACACCCGGCACGACTGCCTGCCCGCCAAGTTTTCCATCCGTTCCAACCTCGCGGGCCACGCGGCTAACTTCGCCGGCGAAGCCGTTCAGCTGATCGACCATTGTGTTGATCGTATTCTTCAATTCGAGAATTTCACCTCGCACCGCTACGGTTATTTTGCGCGACAAGTCGCCATTGGCCACGGCCGTAGTCACATCCGCAATGTTGCGAACTTGAGCGGTGAGGTTCGTCGCCATCGCATTCACCGAATCTGTCAAGTCCTTCCACGTTCCAGCAACCCCGCGCACCTCTGCCTGGCCACCAAGTTCACCTTCGGTACCCACTTCGCGAGCCACACGCGTTACTTCAGAAGCGAAACCGTTGAGCTGATCCACCATCGTATTGATGGTGTTTTTCAACTCAAGTATCTCGCCCTTCACGTCCACTGTGATCTTTTTTGATAAGTCCCCGTTGGCCACTGCCGTCGTCACTTCAGCAATGTTGCGCACTTGGCCCGTCAGGTTCGAAGCCATGAAATTAACGTTGTCTGTGAGGTCCTTCCAGGTTCCCGCAACACCGCGGACTTCGGCTTGACCACCCAACTTGCCTTCCGTTCCGACTTCGCGGGCAACCCGCGTCACTTCAGATGCGAACCCGTTCAACTGATCGACCATCGTATTGATCGTGTTTTTTAGAGCGAGGATCTCACCTTTCACATCGACCGTGATCTTGCGTGACAAGTCGCCTTTGGCCACAGCAGTTGTAACTTCTGCAATGTTGCGAACTTGGCCAGTCAAATTCGAGGCCATCGAGTTCACAGAGTCGGTAAGATCCATCCAGGTACCGGCCAATCAGCCCACCTGCGCCTGACCACCGAGTTTGCCTTCCGTTCCAACTTCGCGGGCAACACGTGTTACTTCAGATGCGAATCCGTTGAGCTGATCGACCATGGTGTTGATCGTCTCCTTCAGCTCGAGGATTTCACCTTTCACGTCCACGGTGATCTTGCGCGACAAGTCCCCGCGCGCCACAGCCGTAGTGACCGTTGCAATATTTCTAACTTGCGCTGTTAGATTGGTCGCCATCGCATTTACCGAGTCAGTGAGATCCTTCCACGTGCCAGCGACACCTGGCACCACTGCTTGCCCACCCAAGCGCCCGTCTGTGCCCACTTCTCGCGCAACTCGAGTTACTTCTGAAGCGAAAGATCGAAGTTGATCCACCATTGTGTTGATGGCTTCTTTCAACTGAAGAATTTCGCCGCGTACATCGACCGTGATCTTTTTGGAAAGGTCGCCATTTGCAACTGCGATCGTAACATCAGCGATGTTGCGAACCTGTGCCGTTAAATTGCCAGCCATTTGGTTCACCGACTCAGTCAATTCCTTCCAAACACCGGAGACGCCTTTCACCTGTGCTTGTCCGCCGAGTTTACCCTCAGTTCCCACTTCCCGCGCAACCCGTGTTACTTCAGACGTGAACACTGCCAGTTGCTCGATCATAGAGTTTACCAATGTGGCTGAGCGCAAGAATTCGCCTTTTAGCCCACGACCATCCACTTGCAATTCCATGGATTGACCAAGATCGCCCTTTGCGACTGCACCGATCGTTCGCGCCACCTCTGTGGTGGGACGCACCAAGTCGTCAAGCAAAGTGTTGAGCGATTCCAATTTATCTGCCCAACCGCCTCGCGCGCCCTGTATTGAAATGCGCTGACCGAGTCGCCCCTCTTTTCCGACTGTAATGCTTAATTTTGCAACATCACGTGAAATGCGATCTTCATGTGTAATCGTTTGATTGAATGCGTCAGCAATCATGCCAAACGTTCCCGACCAGTCGGCGGGCAATCGTTTTGAAAAGTCACCATCGCGAAATGCGATCATCGCTGCCAGCAACTGGCGTGACTGAGCTTCCATTAATACTGCACCATTCGTTTCCGTGCGTACATTGGATTCAGACCTTGGCGACGCAGACGACCCAACGCTGTTATTGTCCGCTTGCGAAACAACAGACGAACCTCCGCCTGCGAGCTCGGCATCTTGCATATTCATCTCAGAATGGTTGGAAGGAGGAAGATCTGATTACATCTACGTAACACGTAAAACGGACATTTGCCTAGAGTTACGTATGAGTTGCGCGCATTTGCCAACAGTGGCCCATGACTTGCATCGCGTAGCGAAGAAAAATTCGCAACGTGTCACAACATTGCTCACAGCAGTCACCACTAACGTCACGATAGCGTCTCAAAGGCGGGATGCAAGCGACTTCAACGCTGGATGAGATAGATTAACTGCAGGTGAAAGCGCACGATGCAGGGGTTGATCTATTGCACACCTAAACGATCGAAAAACAACCAGGGAGGGATGTCTCAGTGCTCGTTTGTCGTACGTTAGGCTTTAGCCACGTCATTGCTGACTAAGCTAATTATACGTTGGTATGAAACAGATAGGCTACCCTCAATCACTGTCAATAACTGGGGAGGTAGGATAGTCAGTGTCCAGAGGGTGCACAGGATCCAATTCTCCTATTTTCGATCTTACGCTGTATGGCCCAAGAGCTTTCACAATCCATTAAAGCGTTCATCGCTGCGAACATAAAATCGGTCGCAGATTTAGAAGTTATTTTGTTGCTACGCGAATTTCGAGACTGCCCGTGGACTGCGACGGCCGTGGGACAGCGACTTGCAACGAACCGGGATATGGCAGCCATGCAACTCAACAAGTTTCGTGATCGATCGCTGCTAGTACTGACCGATAATTCCGCCGAAGCATCCTTTCAGTTTCAGCCCGCTCCACATCTGGAGTCCGTGCTGGATGAACTGGCGACACTTTTTCGCGAGCGACCCGTGCGTGTGATTGCTGAAATTTACACCGAGCCGGTTGATAAGGTTCGCAGTTTCGCCGAATCGTTTAGGTTAAGAAAGGATCGATGAAATGTCTGGCTTGGTTTATCTGCTATGTGCGGCGACGAGTTTCCTGTGCGTAGTCTTACTTTTCCGGAGTTACTTGAAGACGGGGGTGCGTTTGTTGCTTTGGAGTGCTTTATGTTTTGCCGGAATGACGCTCGACAACCTATTGCTCTATGTCGACCTTGTCATTCTTACCGACATGCCCCTCGGTGTTTGGCGGCGTCTGCCGGGATTGGTGTCTATTTCGCTGCTCATCTTCGGTTTGGTTTGGGAAGAAAAATGAAACGCAGCGAGCAACAAAGCGTTGCGAAGGAGGACCGATGGAATTATTTTTGATGGGCGCCACGGCTATGGCGTCACTGATTGTTGCGCTCTACTTCCTGCGTTTCTATCGCGATACACGCGACCGGCTGTTCTTTATCTTTTCAGTCGCTTTCTGCTTGCTCGGACTCACTCGTTTCGCTCTGGCCGCCTCTATTGCGTATAACCGTACATCGAGCGACGAACACCAGTTCATTTACCTCATTCGACTAGCGGTATTCGTCCTTATTTTAATTGCAATTGTTGATAAAAATCGCAAGCCTTCAGCTAAAGGTTGATCGTTTATCGCTTTCAGTTTATTGACGAAAGTGTTTTTTGCGCATGTCGACTTATTAGGAGACTACGCACCTAAAACAGAGTGAACCAATTGATGCTCGAAGGTTCTCTACAGGGCGAACGTTTAAAAATACCCGGTTTTACGAAGCTGGGAATTATGTGGTTCCAAGCGTTGTACTCTCAGCTATACGACTACTGCTTTTGAGGGCTTAATAACAATAATTTTGAAAAGTCAAACTAATTCAGCGCCGGACTAGTGCGTCAGCACAATTTAACTTTGGGGGAGCGGAACGCGTCAAAGGCTTGTTGATTTTACCACTGACACAAGAAATTCGACTCTGAAAGTAACCCGAAGCGTCAGCGAGGGCG
>JANNNN010000660.1:0-7183 GCA_031398555.1 Planctomycetia bacterium
GGCGGGCTGCTCGATCAGCGACTCTGCGGCGCCAAGACTGACGGCCAGCCCAAACAGTTTGGTGGACTTTACGATCCGCTTTGTAGCGTCAAAATCACATTTGGCTTCGAACGTAATGATTGATCCAAATCCGCCAGTAAGCAACTGCGATGCTCGATCATGGTTGGGATGCGAGGGTAGACCAGGGTAGAGCACTCGACTGACCATTGGATGCAACTCCAGGTAACTTGCAATTCGAAGCGCCGTTCGGCTTTGCTCGTGGACTCGCAATTCAAGTGTTTTCAATCCACGGCCCAGCAAAAACGAATCGAACGGTGAGAGAACCGCGCCTGTGGCGTTTTGAATAAAGTACAAGCTGTCGAAAAGTTTCTTGTCTCGCACCGCTAATACACCTGACAAGCAGTCACTGTGTCCGCCAAGGGCTTTGGTGGCAGAGTGCATGACAATGTCTGCACCTAGTTCAAGAGGTCGAAGCAATACGGGCGACGCAAAGGTGTTGTCGACCGCCACCAGCAATGAATGGTCATGGGCGAATCGGATAATGGCTGGCAGGTCGGGTACCGTCAGCCGAGGGTTGCCGATGCTTTCTAACCAAATCATGCGAGTGTTTGGGCGAATAGCTGCCGCGAGCGAGTCAAGGTCCTGTAGGTCAGCCAAGGTGACTTCAACACCGGCCGTGTTGCAGACTTTGTGAAATAATCGGTAGCTGCCACCGTAAATATCTTGTCCGCCGACAATGTGCTCACCACTCTTCAGTAACATTGTGGCGCAATGTGTTGCCGCCATTCCTGACGCGAACGCGAGTGCACCATAACCGCCTTCAAGTGAGGCGAGTGTTTCTTGCAGGGCGGACCTTGTCGGATTACCGCTTCGCGAGTAGTCGAACTTGCCCCATTCACCGGCGCCGGGTTGGACGAAGGTCGTTGCGGGGTGGATCGGTTGGACCACGGCTCCCGTTTGCGGATCTGGAGCATTGCCGACATGGATCGCTCGTGTTCGAAACTTCATTTTCTTCATGTCCTGTTCGACGAATTATCAAGGCGGCGGCTTTTCACCGGATTTCAATGCGTAGCTCGTGTCGTGAGAAACCGGAAAAAACGTGCCCGCTAACATTCCAGTGCTTGACGCAAGTCGTCAATCAAATCGACGGGATTCTCAATTCCGCAGGCCATGCGAATCATGTTGTCGTCGATGCCAAACTTGCGGCGGTTCTCTGGAGTTTGACTGAAATAACTCATTACCAATGGCTGTTCAATCAGCGACTCGACCCCGCCGAGGCTTGGACCGATTCGAGGAATTCTTACGCGGTCGATAATGTCAGCTGTTTGCCGCCAATCGGCATCGCGGACTAGGAAAGTCACGAGTCCACCAAAGCCGTGCATCGTTCGCTTGGCGATCTCGTGCGTCACATGGCACGCGAGGCCAGGGTAATAGACTCGTTCGATGCGCGGGTGGTTAGCCAAGAATTCGGCGACTGCTTGGCCGTTCTCATTGTGTCGTTGCATTCTCAATTCGAACGTCTTCAATCCACGTTGCAGCAAATACAGATTGTGAGGCGAATTGATACTGCCCATGATACCGCGAAGAGTGCGAATCGATTCGAGTTTTTCGTTGCTGCCAGTGATCGAACCGGCCAGCAAATCGTTGTGTCCACCCAGATACTTTGTTGCCGAGTGCAAGACATAATCGACTCCAAAGTCGAGTGGCCGCAAGTTGTAAGGCGTCGCAAGGGTAGCGTCGATCAGAGTCTCTACGCCTTGTGACTTTCCAAGGGCCACGAATTGCTCTAAATCGATGCAGGTCAAATGCGGATTGGTTGGTGATTCACTGACAAGCAACTTGGTGCGATCATTCATCGCGGCTTTCATCGCGCCGAAGTCGCCCGTCGTCACTTGATGCGTCACAACCCCAAAGCGAGCCAAGTGCTTGAAGCAAAACTCACGGCTGCGATGGTAGCATTGATCGAAGAATACGATTTCATCGCCGGCGTTTAGTTTAGCCATTAGCAGACCGACGATGGCCGCCATGCCGCTGGAGAAGACGATCGATTCTTCGCCGCCATCGAGTGCAGCGAGTTTAGCTTCGACAACCTTCTCGTTCGGATTGCCATACCGGCCATATTCTTCGCGAGGCTGTTTCTCTTCAATAAAGTCGATGATCGATTGCGTGTCTTCAAATGTGTAGGTGGAACTACAAACGATCGAGTCCGTGATCGCGTCGGAGGGTTTGCTGCGAGATTCACCTGCATGAACACTAATAGTCGATGCGCCCAACCGATTTGCAGCCGTCGCTGCCGGTTTGTTTTTGGTCGTCATTTTTTGAGTCGTATCTTCGTTAACTTGCACGAAAAAAGCCGCTGGCCCGGAAAAAGACACTACGGACAGCGGCTGAATTGCTTGTTTCAAGTTGGCCGAGGAACGATTTGAAGCGATTTATGCCTGACCGTTACAGTCTGGCGGGAAACCAATATCGCCTTGCTCTTTCGGTGGCACTTTAGCAGTAGGCTGCAAGCGGCCGCAAATCCCTAACGTGCTCCAAGTCTAACCGCCGGTCCGCTCTGTTGCAATAATCGTTTTTTCCAACGAATATTATGCGACGCTCCGTCCTCACAGTGATTTCCGCTCGTCCGACCTTTTCCGCCAATACGAGTTAGCTGTACTTTTCCTACAGGTTCGCTGCAGACGGCACGTAAATCTGGTACAGCATCAAGTATACAATCACACCGGTCACTGACACGTACAACCAGATTGGCCAAGCCCATTTTGCCAACCGCCTGTGCCGCTCGCGATATCCCTTCAGCCCTAAGTAGATGGTCCACACCGCTAGCACCGGCACGGCGGCGGCCAAAAGAACATGACTGGCAAGTAAAACGTAATAGAAGTAGCGAACAACTGTTGGTGCGACCTCCGGGTCTTTTGGAAATTGCTTACTGCCCGCGTAGTAGTGGTAGGTTAGATAACAAACCAAAAACACCATGTTCACGCCGAAAGTCGCTAACATCACATTGCGATGAGCCGCTTCGCGCTTCAGTTTGATCAGGATATAGCCGGCAATCAGCAACAGTGTTGCCAATGAGTTGAGCGAAACGTTCACATGCGGCAGCCAATCAATCACTCGGTTTTCCTTCAAAGTCTACGGTCAGGTCTGTTTTCGTCTGTACTATACACTTCATGGCCAAGTAAACGAGCCATCGGTGACAAATTGCCTCAGCGTAGCTTGAGACCATTTGTCCCGAGCGTTGTTCTGCATTTGACTTTGGCATTTGACCTTGGGAAACTCAGAAGAAGCAAACAGATCGGACGGGACAAATGGTCCCATCCTACGTAAACGACTTGAACAAACGTTGTGTTCCTTCAGCCAGGTCTTCGTCATTAATGGTTAACGGTGGGAGCAAGACAATCCGTGTCGCCAAAGGACCGGTGAAGTGAACAAGCAAACCGTTGTCACGACAGGCTATGGCCATTCGTCTTGCAAGCTCTTGAGCATCAACGAGCGAATTGCCGCAGCCGATGAATTCCGCTACGGCGGAGGCACCTTGCCCTTCAACGATCAGTCCTGGGAAATGCTGCTCGGCGATTTCTGTGAGCGAAGCTCGCAATCTCATTCCAACTTCACGCCCCCGTTCCAACCATGGCCCCTTGGTCAACTGTGCCAAAACCTCCAGTGCGATGGAAGCGGCAAGCGGCGTGCAGGCAAACGTTTCCGACTCGCTACCGACGGGCAGTGAATCGATAACTTCACGACGACCAACAACCGCTGAGATGGGTACAATACCGCCACCAAGACTTTTGCCAATCACCACTAGATCGGGCTGCCAACCCTGGCTGGTCGAAAGCAACATCGAACCGGTTCGCCCCAAACCCACCTGGATTTCATCAGCAATCAGTAGCACACCGGTTTCCGAGGTCGCGCGACGAAGGCGTTGCCAATACTCGGCGGGTGGAAAAACGTAGCCGCGGGCGCCGAGAGCTGGTTCGACGATGACCGCCGAAATTGAATCGGAGTCTGTTCTGATTGACTCAACCAACCCATGTAAACAAGCCGTTTGGCAGCTTGGGTAGTGTAGGCCATGTGCGCATGCAGCGCAGTAAGCGAAGTCCGCAGCGGGACGCCGCTGGTGCATGCTGGTCGGCAAAAAGTCGGGAATGACAGACTTAGTATCGCTTAGAAAGGAAGTCGCCAAGCTGCGGCCGTGGTAGCTGGGAGCAATGCTGATTACGCGGCCTGGGCGAAATGCGTAAGCCGCTTTCCAAGCTGTTTCAACAGCCCTCGAACCACTAGCGTTAAAGTGAACTTTGGCCTCGCTTTCAGTCCCGACCGAATGAAATCCGCAGACTTCAATTAGTTTTTCGGCCAGCGGCGCACGCCAAATGTGTGGTTCCTGCGTTAAATGGGTCAATTGTCCGAGCTGATGACGGGCGACTTCAACCAGCGGCGAGAATGCGTGCCCAAAATTTGACGCGGAATAGCCACACGTAAAATCAACATATTCGTGGCCGTCAATGTCCCACAGACGAGCTCCTAAACCCCGGGAAAACACAGGACCAAACTTTGGATCGTGCGGTCTATGGGAAGCTTTTGTCAAGACGACGATTTCACGGCCAAGCCAACGGTCATTTTGCATTCATACCTCATTTTCATCAAGGATTCGCTGGAAATCCTAACGTCAACCTGCCAAAATCTTAATCGAGCAGCGTTACTTCGTCTTACAGACAACCAACATGGCAGTGACAATTTACTGACAAGTTATGCTCAGAGTGCACAGGTGTGACCGCAAAATCGTTACGACCGGAAAAAAAGACTATTTGCGGGAACTTGCGCATTTCCACAACCGTCATAGTGCCAATGTGTTTCGTTGACAGTTGAGGGACTGGAATTAGAATCGGTACTGACCCAGCCCAACCTGCGCAACTTGTCTATTTCAGCAAGATCAACAGGATTGTCGCGGGGCGTTGATCTTCGTCAATCTGAAACACAGCTTCCAGCCATAAAAAATCAACCTGGAACCCCCCTTTTCTACACCGGCCGTTCGATCCAGTAGAGGACTAAAACGTGAAGTCTCGCAAGTTAGAAATTTTCGCCAAGCGGAACTCAAGCAGCAGTCCCTCAGCGAAGTTGCGCCAAACCAGACGGGTTTTTAAGCGTGGAATGATTGAACAGCTAGAAGACCGAAGGCTAATGACGGTTGAGCCTTGGTCGGACGGAATGTACTACCCCCCAATTGGAAAGTACACAGCGTACTTACCACCCTCGCTTACCATTCAACAGTACACAGCCATCAGTGATCAACAGTATGGCAATACTAGTATTCGAAATCTCTCCGGTGAAGGTGATGGAGGAGCAACTGGCTTCGTGACGGTGAGTGAGCTCGAACCCAACAACACGCGTGGTGGAGCGCAGGTTTTACCCTTAGGAACATCCGCTGGGCAGAACCAGCGAGTTGCTGTAGTTGGAAATTTGCCAGTGCCATTGCCGGGCGTAGTAGGCGATCAAGACTACTTTGCGTTTAATCTGCGGGCGGGTGACATTCTTGATGCCACCGTCAACTCGACTGTTGGACGTGTGTTCGATCTTTCGATTGTGGACGCGAACAACCGCGAAATGGCCGGTAACGACGGGCCGGTGGGCGGCGGTTATCCAGCGGTTAGTCCACTCACCGTGACAGGCAATGCCAGTTTGGCGTTAGTTATTCCCGCAGATGGTCGTTACTACGCTCGTGTCAGTGACGGTGATAGCGCTTATTCGCTTGATTTGCGAGTCTATCGGCCAGTTTTGGAATCACAGCCGATCGGTACAAAGCAGACGATCTTCTTGGATTTTGATGGTGAAAGCATACGTCGCGAAGCTCTTGGTGCGTTTGGAACAGCCCGGCTTGCACCCCTTTCTAGCTTTCTTCCGGGATGGGGAGTTTTGCCTCAGGACGAAGGTCGGATTATCGATGAAATCGTAGCCGACTTCGCCGCGAAGTTCGTTGGACTAACGGGACTGCGCACCAGCGGAAATAATGGCTGGTATACGGGAACGGGCGTTGCGGGTGACTTCGACATCCAAATTTTAAATAGCAAGGACCATGCGGATCCGTGGGGCCTTCCGAACGTAAGCCGCATCATTATTGGGGGAACTCAGGCCCAACTCTTGATTCCTACTGTGGGAATTGCGGAGAGTATCGATGTAGGTAACTTTGACACGGTAGAGTCAGCTGTCGTTCTATTAGACACGATTCGTCTATTTTGGGGTGGAATTCCTCGCATTGCAACTATTCCTTTGTCGTCTGTTTTGTCCGATGCGGTTGCTTCAGTTGCAGCCCACGAGGCAGGACACTTCTTTGGCGCTTGGCACTCCCCGAATAACAACCCTGCCGACCAGATCATGGACAGCGGTGGGAACTTTACGGGATTGCTCGGTGTTGGCTTAGACGGAATCTATGGCACTGCGGATGACGTCGATGTCCAGTTCGGAACGGACGTCTATGATCCATTTGGTAGTGCAATTCCATTCGGCCTTCAGAATACCGCCGCCACACTCGCAGCTGGCCTATCGACGGGAACAGTCGGCGGCCAGATTCGCGGCAACATTTACAACGACCGGAACGTCAACCGAGTTAAAGACGCAGGTGACTTGCCACTCGCTAACGTAAAGGTTTATGCCGATTTAAATGGAAATAGCATCGCTGATCTGAATGAGTACTTCGCACTTTCCAATTCGGTAGGCGATTACATTCTCAACGTTCCCGCTGGGACCTTCACTGTTCGCGAAGTTGTGCCATTTGGCTTTCGACTTACGACCGCTAGTGCGGTCACGGTAACCGTCGTGGGTACCAACACAGTGAACAACGTTAATTTTGGCCAAGAGGTGTTGAGCCTTAATGCGACTGGCGTCAAATGGAACGACATGAACGGTAACGGTTTGCGTGATCCAGGTGAAGGAGTTATCCCTGGCGTACGAATGTACGTGGACCTGGATGGCGATTGGCGCGTCGATATCGGTGAACCATCCTCCAAGACAAATGATTTGGGCCAGTACACGGTAACTTTCCCAGGTCCGGGAACGTATCGGGTTCGCGAAGTTGTGGACCCCGGTTATGTGCAAACTTTCCCTGACGCAGCTAATAACTTTGAGCATATCGTTGTCATAACGGGTAACCCCGCTGTGGACATTCTCAACATGGCCGGCCTAAACTTCG
>JANNNN010000681.1:0-1062 GCA_031398555.1 Planctomycetia bacterium
CACCACGATTCCACGACCGGTATTCTTCAAGCAAAATCGTTTGACCGAGTCGGTCAGATTGCAAATTTGCTCGGGTTCGATCGACTGGACAAAATCCGACATTCGCCAAAGTTGTGAGCGGCCGCGAAGTACAGGGCTCGACTGATTCTCAGTCCCAAGGAATTCGATCCGCACCCGATCACCGCGACACATTCCCACAAAGGCCAGCGCCGCTGCAACTTGCTTGGCCGCGAAAAATTTGGTCGGATCGCCAAAGTTCATCGATGGGCTGGCATCGACTAAAAAGTAAACGTGCAGATCTTCTTCTTCCAAAAATAGCTTGAGGAAGAGCTTGTCGAGTCTCGCGTAAAGATTCCAATCGACGAACCGCAAGTCATCGCCCGGAACATAGTTTCGAAAGTCCGCGAACTCGACGCTTTGTCCTTTACGACGACTCCGGCGTTCGCCCTTGAGTCGGCCACGGAAGATCTTGCGACTGACCAATTCCAGCCGTTCCAAACGAGCCAACAACTGAGGCGGTAGCAACTCAGTCTCTGTTGAAGTTTTAGCCATGTTGTACTTCTGAGCAATCGCGAAATCACAGACTCAAATTCGAGGATGGTCTCCCTCGCCGAGGCAGTGCGAAGCCAATATGATAACATGCTTCCGTGGCCGTTGCTGCCAGCATCATAACCGCGCTCGAGCGCAGCGCGGGTAGTATGACGCACACAGAAATCGGACCGCGCTCCGCATATAAGCAGGTGACCAATTTGTCGTTCTTCAAGAAGGCAATCAAGATTGGCTCCTCCAAAGGAACTACGGCTCATCCGGTTTCATCGTCGTTTGAGGGTTCTTTTGAAATGCGACCGGTTTCTGACGAAACCAGCTACGACACGGGTGTTGGTCAATATAGTGCCATGGACAACTTCCGCCGGTAGTCTCGCGTTAATTCTGAATCCTCAGGTAGAACCCGGAATACATCGACCATCAGCGCCCGAGCTTTCTCGCCGGTCAGTTTCCGATCCAGAGCGACCAACGCCAAGCAGATTTCGAAGGCTTGTTCGTATTGCTGATGACCAGCCA
>JANNNN010000695.1:0-4898 GCA_031398555.1 Planctomycetia bacterium
AAGGGCACCAGCGGTGCATCGGGCACCGAATATCACAATGTGGCTAAATGTATTTGTAAACGGCATGTTGCAATACTCTGGCGCAATTGGGCTCTTCTCACAAATTAACGTATTTGGCGTCGGCGGAAATGACAATCTAATCGTTGATAGCTCAAACGGATTAATTAATGTACCCAATGGTATTCGTTATGATGGGGACGGCGCATGTCCCGGTGTTCCAATGGGAGTAGGCTTCAATCGCGGCGTCGATCGACTCACTCTTCAACAGACCGGAGGACCGACACAGGTTAGTGAGAATGTAGCGGTCGGCGCGACGGTCGGCTCGGGTGTGAGCACCCTAGTCGGAGCAGGTGGTAATTCACAAACCGTCTACTTCGAAGAACTTGAGCCTATCATCAGTAACGTACCCGCAGCCAGTTTTGCGATCGATGGAGGAGTTGTTGGGACAATTCTGAACAGCGATAATGCCGTCAACTACTCTAGCAGCGACCTGTTTGGCATCACTTGGGGCAAAGTCAGCGTTGATGCTTTTGAGACTATCCACTTTACTAACAAAACTCTGCTTACAATCGACGCTGAAAATGGCAGCGATCTGATCAACTTGAACAATTCCAATCTTCCAACTGGATTGACTGGAATCAACATTGACGGTGGCGATCCGACCGCCAGTGATACGTTAGTGATCAACGGTACTGCCGCTGTAAATGCGGTAGTCTTCACACCAAGCGGTAGTAGCTCGGGTTCGTTAACAGGTCTACTTGCTCCAGTCAATTTCACATCGACAGAGCACTTGGTATACAACGGCCTGGGTGGCCCTGACTCGTTGACGGTGAATGGTACGCCTGTCGACGATACACTCAGTTTTACTCAAAGCCTGCGCAGTGGATCATTTACATCCAGTGCCAGCCCAAGCTTTAATTTCGTAAGTGCGAGCGCGGTTACCGTCACTGGCGGCGCGCGTCGGTAACGATGTGATCAAAGCGGTGACAGGCGTTGAATCGACAGTGTCGCTAACCCTTAACGGCGGTCAAGGCGACGACCTCCTCTCAGCGGATGCGCTGCTAGTAGGAGGTCCTGGCAATGACTTCTTGGAAGGTGGTGCCGGTGACGATACGCTTCAAGGCGGTCCGGGTGAGGACACGATGTTCGGCGGAACCGGCAACGACACTTACGATGGCGGTGCCGACTTTGACACGATTCTTGTTCGGGGTACCTCCGGTGACGATATCATCAACGTGGTTCAGAGTTCTGCAACGACGCTGAGCTATACGGTTAATGGTACGACCGAAAATGACGCCCTCGCCCCAGGCGTAAGAACTGTGGAACAAGTTCGAGTTGAAGCCGGCGAAGGTGCAGACTTGATCAAAACTCGTTTCTTTGATGGGTTAGGCGTGGATGCAGCGCTAAACAGCTTGCGGATGACTGTTGTCGGTGGTGACGACACGGCTCAAGATCATCTCATCGTGGTTGAAGATGGCACGGATGATTTGCTGATTTATCGCAAGAGTCAAGATGCTAGCGCAGGTACGCTAACCATTGGTCCCGGTAACGCAGAGCCGCTGTTGACCGTGTTTAGCGGAATTGAACGAGTCCAGTTTGTCGATGAAACGGGAGCCGCTTTGAACCCGAGTGCGACGACTGGTCCGCAGTTGGTCGTCTTCAAACATGATCCATTCGAGTTTAACGACGACCGCTTTGTAGCCACCCATATCGGCGCGAACGCAACAGTCAATGTAGACCCGACGATTGACCCGGGAACTCTGGTGAATCCATTTGGCGATTTGCAGGACGTTCCGGGCGACCGCGATTTCTATCGCATAGTAGCCGATGCGACAGTCATTCTAGATTTCCAAGTTTATTTCCGCCAGATCGGCGCTTTGGCCAGTGGCCGCCCCGGCCTGCCCAACAACGGTAACCTGGATGTGAATGTTCGCGACGCGGCTGGAAACATTATCGCAGGCTTTGGTGTGAATGATGCGACCAGCGACGAGCGTGTTCGAATTCCTGCAGTTGCTGGACAAACGTATTTCCTAGAAGTTTTTGGAAATGAAAACGCGATTAATGTTTATAGCTTAACGATCACGAATCACACGCCACCGGTGCCTCATGACATGGAGCTGCTCGACAATCCAGTCGGAGATCCTCCACCAGCGAACAGCGATACCGGTCGCAGCCAGTTTGATAACGTCACTCGCGACAATACTCCAACGCTTGTCTTCCGACTCGATGACGGCATTTTGCTCAACGATATTCAAGGCAACAGTCCGGCTGGAAACAATCCGCCGAACGGAGTGGTAATCCCAATACCATTCCAAGCCGCTGCAGGCACTGCTGGTTATCGCATTGCGATTTTCGATGAAGGCAGCTCACCAGCTCCGGGAACTCAAGTAGGTACCGCGCCGCAAACACCGCTCGGCTTTGCAACGTTCGTATCGCCTGGCGTGTATCAGTTCACAACTCCCGTGCTGACCGATGGCTCACACTTCTTGACCGCTCGCGTGCAGATGGTCGATCCGGCAACACCCCAGCAAACCGGTTTCGGTGATCGCAGCATGGCTCTGGAGGTGGTGGTGGATACAGTGATTCCTGCTGGATTCTTCGGTCAAGTTAACCTGGCCGATACCACGCAGGGATTGGATGCAGCCAGCGATTCGGGCGTTGTCGGCGATTCAGCTACTTTTGTGGATCGAGTGACCAACGATACAACACCGGGTTTCTATGGTCGGGCGGAAGCAAATACAATCGTGCGGGTGTACGCTGAAACGAACGGTGTGGTCGGTCTGCAGTCCACCGGCGCTGGGGCTGATTTGTTCTTGGGCTTGACAGTGGCAACTGCTTTAGACGGAACCAACCAGTTCCCAGGTGGCCAGTGGTCTTTCACCACGCCGCTGGACTTGAACAATCCAAACCTCGGCTTCGCGCACGATGGTGCTCGCAGCATCTACATGACTGCCGAAGATTTGGCAGGTAACGTTACCACAGACGCAACCGCAGATCGACTGAACATCTTCTTGGATACCGCTGGTGCGCAAGTAACAGATGTTCAGATTACAGGTTCACCGCTTTACAACTTGTTTGGGCTCAAGCCAGATAACTCGATTGAAGGCCCAACGCCTCGCGTCGATAGCTTGACCATTCGCGTGCAAGATTTCCCGAATCGCAGCAACCTGGATCCGAAGTTCTTTTATGCAGCCTTGCAGCAAGCAGTCGCAACGACGCCGGGCAACTTTATCTTGAAAGGCGATCACAGCGGTATCATTGCGATGCTGGCTCCCGTGTTCCTGCCTGACGCGATTGCCAATGGCGCGATCGCGACCGGTTCGATAATACTCAACTTCTTTGCTCCGTTACCGGATGATCGCTACACGTTGACGATCAAGGAAAACGTAGTGGATCCGGTCGGCAATAAACTCGACGGTGAAAGCAACGCAGCGGAGCCGATCGGCAATCCAAACTTCGCCAGTGGAGATGGACAACCCGGTGGCGACTTTGTGGCTCGTTTCACGGTCGATAGTCGTCCAGAGATCGGCGCGATCAGCGAAGGTTTGGTTTATGTTGACATCAACGGCAACATGGTCTGGGATCCTGAGGGGCAGGATAACGATGCGACCAACCGCGACTTTACGTTCCAGTTCGGTCAACTAGTCGATGCGCACTTCTCAGGTAACTTTGCACCGACCCGTGCTGCTGTAGCAAGTGGCTTTGACAAGCTGGGTGCGTATGGAAGGTTTGGCGGCAAGTACAGCTTCATCCTGGATACCAACGATGATGGCGTCGGTGATTTCTCGTCGTTGATGCCAGCGGCCTATCAAGTCAACGGAATGCCAGTTGCGGGCGATTTCAATGCCGCACATCCTGGCGATGCGATCGGATTGTTCGACGGATCGTTCTGGTATCTCGATACTAACGGCAACAACCAGATCGACTTGGGTGAGCGTTTTGCATCGAACTACAACGGTTTGCCTGTAGTCGGTGACTTCAACGGTGACGGCAATGATGACTTGGCGGTGTTCGTCAACGACACGAACAAATTCATCTTTGATATCGATCGCAATGGCATCACCGATTTCACTTGGAACGTGGCAGATCAACTTGGTCGCTTCGGTGGCTTGAGTGGATTCACAGATCGGCCGGTGGCTGGCGATTTGAACTTGGACGGAATCGATGACATCGGTTTGTGGTCCAAGGATCGTGAAGGCACACTACCGCGCAACTCGGGTGAGTATTTCTTCTGGGTCTCAGACCACGTGGATACGAATCCTGCGAAAGTGTTTGACTCGTACAGCCCAGCCCCGATTGGCAACGATCTATCGGCTCAATTTGGTGACGAACTGGCTCTGCCGGTGTTTGGTAACTTTGATCCGCCAGTAGCGACAAGCACCGTCGACTCAAACCCACTGCATCGCACACCAGCTCCGCTGGACGTAAACGGTGACGGAAGGGTCACTCCGATCGACGCGTTGCTGATTATCAACGTTCTGAACAACTTCCGAGGCTTGCCGACCAACGATCCTGTTCGAGCTTACTTTACCATTGGGCAAGTGAAAGCGGATGCCAGCGGCGATCGCGGCATAACTCCACTAGACGCACTGTTGGTGATCAATGCGTTGAACAAGAGTGTCGGCACTGGCGAAGCTCAAAGTGAAGGTGAAGGTGAAGTTGAAATGCAGAACGTTTCAACAGTCGTAGAGCAATACCAAGTGGCCGCTGACGACTTCTTCGATCAACTGGGTGACAATTCCGAGCTGGAAAGCTTGAAGAAAAAACGTCGCTAGTGCTTCGTCACAATTTAACTTTGGGGTTGGCCAGAATGACCAAACATTGGAGTGGGCTCCGGGAGAATATGGAAGGAGGCGAGCGAGGCTCTGCCGAGCGCGTCTCCACAGCCAGCTCGACTT
>JANNNN010000706.1:0-20581 GCA_031398555.1 Planctomycetia bacterium
GCAACTGGTTTGGAAACTCGAACAGTTATCCGATGTACCAATTTGTGGTCGACAGTCGTTACCAAACAACGTCCTCGATCGCCGGTGAATCGAAGCAGCACCTGTTGACCCCAGCCGTAGCGCCGACAGTGTTCCCGCGCAGTCGCACTGTAGATCGGTTTAATGATCTTTTCGCTTTCAATCGATTCACGAGCGCGTGCAGCAGTATGATTGTTCGCACTCCGGGGCTTGGACAAGAGATGCTGGGAGCGGCACTGGTCTGTGAGCCAGTTCACAACTTGGTCGCTCGCTTTCAAGTCAAACCGTCCGGTAGCAGTTTTGTCGGCGAACGCTTCGAAGTGGACAAGACGTTTGACTTTTTTACATCAACCGACCCATTCTGCCGACCCGTTCGCGCCGTGAATGCACCTGATGGAACAGTGTGGATACTCGACATGTCGCGTCAAGTGATCGAGCATCCCGAATGGATTCCAACGGCTTGGCAAGAGCGATTGAATGTTCGCAGCGGCGAAAAGCTGGGGAGAATCTATCGCGTTTATCACGCAGGTTACACACCGAAACCACTTGCGGCGGTCATTTCTAAGCCGACCGAATTAAAGTCTACGGAAATATTGCCTAAGTTGGCGAGCGATGACGGTGCGATGCGCGAGCTGGCACAATTGACGCTGATGTGGAATGAAAAGAAAGTCGATTCGCCGGACGCAGTTGCTATCCGAACTGGTTTGCATCGAATGGCCTTCGAGCACCCCAATCCAGCGGTTCGCGTGTCGGCGCTGGGCTGCTTGGCGTCAACTGGCGACCTAGCGGCCGCTGATTTGATTTCGGCTTTGAAAGACCGCGATCCGCGAGTTGTGCGTGTAGCTCTCGAGCTGTCCGAGCCGCTTTCGACCGGAACAGACGCAAAAGCCGTGGAGCTTCGAAAACAAATCGTTGCATCCGTTGAAAAAGATCGCGGGCCGCAAGTCGACTTGCAATGGTTGTTGACGACACTCGCCTTCGCGCCCTCCGAGACCGAGGAAAAGCTGGCCACCGTTGCGGCTCGTTCGATCGAGAACTCTTGGATCATTCGCTGTTTATCGCTATGCCGAGATCCGGCTCAGGCAAAACAACTCTGTGTTGGCTTGCTGACTGCTTCGAATCGTCCAAGCGGTTTGCCCAACAGCGTGTTTGCTGATATTCAGCAATGCACAAGTCGTCTTTGGTCGCGGCTTGGACTTGAAGCTCAGACAAGCTTGCTGAATGAGCAATTCAAAGATTTGCCCGCAACTTCGGAGACTTCGCTGACGCCGGCACAGTTACTGCTTTTGTCCGCCTACAGCGAAGCAAAGGGGCACGCGAAGGCGGATAAGCCTGACAATTCAAAGCAGGACATCGACTTGGTATTGCGTAAAATTACCGAGAACTCATTGGTCCGTATGACGAACAACGAAGCGCCGGAGTCCGAGCGGTTGGTGCTAATCAACTTGCTTGGCTGCGGACTTGTAGTTGAAGAGCAAGCGCTACACGCTATCGAAAAATTGGTGGATGCGCGGCAGTTGCCTTCAGTGCAGGAAGCCGCTTTGCTCGCCGCGCGTCGCGTTAATTCACCGGCGGTCGGATCGATGCTCGTTCGGCTTTGGCCGCGTTTGACTGCTGAAGCTCGATCGGTCGCCGCAACCAGCATGTTAACTCGCAAGCCTTGGGTGGAACAAATGGTTGCAGCCCTCGAAAAAAGTGAGATCAAAACAACCGATCTGGATGTTGCAACGGTCCAACAACTGAAGAGCTACGGTGATCGCAAAATTAGAACGCGTTGTGAATTGGTGTTTGGCAAACCGACTGCGCGAGCGTCTGTTGTAACTCAATACATGAACGAAATGCCGAAGAACGCCAAAGCCGAGGATGGCAAGCAATTGTTCGCGGAAAACTGTGCCGTGTGCCACCGGCCAGCAGAAGGCAAACCGATGGTGGGTCCGTCGATTGACAATCTCGGTCACTGGACTGTTGAACAATGGGTTACGGCGATCATGGATCCAAACCGGGCTATTGAGCCCAAGTTTCATCAGTACACCGTATTGACCGTAGACGGCCAAGTATTAGCTGGAGTGATACAGCAGCGGACAGCACAAAGTGTCCGGCTCGCGGCCGTGGATGGTAGCGAGCGCGAAGTCGCATTGTCGGACATTGACGAGATACGCGATTCCGGTGTCTCACTAATGCCAGAAGGGCTGGAAGCCAAGCTTACGCCTGAGAAGTTGGCGGCTTTGATAGCATTTGTGCGTTCGCGGTAAGCTTTTTCGTAGCCTAGGCTTCCAGCCTGGGTTCTGTAACGAAATCTCATGCAAGAATCATAAGGTAGAAGCAGCCATCCAAAAACTAAGGCAAAACCCAGGCTAGAAGCCTAGGCTACGAAAGCGCCTCTTTGACACTTTGCCGCTATGGAACCTATACTTTGCATGGCTTCGATTGGTTAGTGAAGCCCTTGCGAAGGCGACTTTCTGGTCTGAAAGGACTGTTGAATGAATAAATACGGTGCATTGTGTGACGAAACTTATGTAAACATGCACCTTAGTACAGAAATGGACTTACCCACAAATCGCGAGTCGGTTTTGAACTTCTTTGAGCAAGTTCAGCGACGCTTCCCAGCAATGACAAACTTCTCCGCTCGCGAACGTGGCGAATTTACGCTGGAGGAGGACAAGGAGTCCGGCCATTATCGCTGGGTCTCGATCGAGCCCAAGCGGCTGAGCAGCGGAGTTGTGAACGCGCCCACGATGGAAGACGCTGTTGCACAGCATCGTTCGGTACTCGAGTTGATTCCGTTCTCGTTATCGATCAGTCATCTCGATTGCGAGTCGCTGAATTACACGATGGGCTTTGATTACAACTACCGCGGCAATCAAAACGAACTGCTAGCGGAAGCCCTCGGAATGATGCCGGCTATGGAACGGTTAGCCGAGATTAGTGGTACATCGATACTTGGCTTTGAGCCCGCCATACAGTTGGCTCTGGACGATGAGTGCCAGACACAGTGTCGGCTTGCGTTTGAAACTCGCACTACCGCTTATCAAGTTCGCAGTGGCGAGTACGGTGAAGAGCAGCTAAGTGTTTACCTTACACTGCGTCGATACGACAGCTTAGGAGCGAACGAAGACTTTGCCGACGAGCTGACACGATTGGCGAGTATATGCGAACGGATGGTCGACGAATACCTGATTGAAAACGTCCTCCGACCGCTACAGCAGACGATTGCTCTGAAGTGAATAATAATAGCTGTTGAGACCTACGTGCCATCGCTGCGTGAAATCGTTTCACCGGTGAGCCAGCGGCGACGAGCACCTGCGACTTTTGCTAATATGAGGGTGCAGCGAGTTGGCCATGTACGGGATCGGGGCTCGCAAGCACATAAAACGCGTATGAGCTACGAACCAGGTTCAAGCGTCGCCGCTGGAGGCTGCTGACTTAACAGCGGTACTCTAAATTAAAGTCTTTTCCAAAGCGGTTCGTTATTGATAACGGGAGCACGAGGCTCCTGCCGAGCTTCTCTTGATGCACAAAACAGACTTCAATGTACTTGTGAACGTAGACTGGTCACCCCCGCGGGCTTCCATGTAGAACTAGAGGACGTCCGCAGGTACAGTTGCGTCGGACTTGGTACCGAGATATGCTCGGCAGGAGCCTCGTTCTCCCGATTTATTGATAACGGGAGCACGAGGCGGTCAACGCTCCTCACGAACGACAATCAGTAGGATAATCAAAACCTTTGGTGTGTGATAAAATCAGCATACGAGCGAGGGGTGTCTTATACCTCGCTAACGCTTCGGGTTACTATAAAATCAACAAGCCCTTGACGCATTCCGCTACCCCAAGACCTGATCTGGGCTCTTACTTCTGGCGGAAGTTGTAAATTCGGCCGCCACTGGTGACGCTTGTGAAGTACACTTCGCCAGATTCATCTTCGCCGAAAGTAACAACTGGCAAATTGGCTCCGTTCGACCATTCAATCACACGATTCTCAGTCGCTTTGCCGGTTTTTGGATCGACTTTCAAAGCCCAAAGTTTTCCGGTCACGTAATCGCCATACAGATAGTATCCTGTTAACTGGGGCAGCAACTTGCCGCGGTAAACTTGACCTCCTGTGATTGATTTTCCGTAACGCTCATCGTGCGGATACTCCCACACAGGTTCAGTCATTTGTTCGTTGACGTCAACACCTTTTGGACCGAATTTGTGAGCCGCTTCACGGACACTCCAGCCGTTGTTGCCACCTTTCTTGACGAAGCTGATCTCTTCCCAAAGATCTTGACCAACGTCGGCACACCACAGGTCACCGGTAGCGCGATCGAAGGAAATCCGCCATGGATTGCGGAAACCTCGAGCGTAAATTTCTGGCCTTGCACCAGGCTCTTTGACAAATGGATTGTCGCCAGGAATGGCGTACGGTAAACCAGGAGCGTGGTGGTCAATGTCGATACGCAGGACTTTGCCGAGCAAAGACGTTAGATCCTGAGCCGATTGCAACGGATCGTCACGCTTACCACCGTCGCCGAGAGCAATGTACAAGTAACCATCTTTGCCGAACTCAATTGTGCCGCCGTTGTGATTCCAATACGGCTGTTTAATGGTCATCAGCACTTGTTCACTGGCTGGATCGCCTTGTTTATGATCCGCTGAGGATTTGAAACGTGAGATGACTGATAGATGTGGTTCAGTCCGACTGGTGTAGTAAACGAAGAATTCGCCGTTGTCTTTGAACTTTGGATGAAAAGCGAGACCCAGCAGGCCTTCTTCGTTTTCATTCTCCTTGTAAGTAACTCGGTCTTCGATATCGATGAACAGATCAGGTTCTTCGACATCCTGTTTGCTGACAAACGAATAGATTTTGCCAAGTTGTCCAGCGACAAAAACACGATTCGATCCGTCGGCGGCGTTGGTCAGTGTAACCGGTCGTTCAATCAAGAGTTTTGGGAACGCTCGATCGGCGACGATTCCAATCGGCGATTGGTCTACCCCTGCGGCCATGACAGGGTCGGCTGCAAGCGTATAGGATTGGCCAGCGGTTGCGCAGATGGACGCAACAAGTAGTGAGGAAAAAATTGAGAGGCGAATCATAAATGCAAATACTCCAGTGGGGTTAACGTTTCGTAGGATGAGGCAATTTGTCCCGTCCACCTATTTTATTGTGTCAACAAGGGTTACTGTTGCAAACCGAAAATTTAAACGCTCGGGACAATGGTCCCAAGCTACGTACTTCAAACGGCACCCATGTCGGGGAGTTGTACAAGTGCATTCGCGATTCCGCGATTATCCACTTCATAGGGAATCCACAGCAAGCAAAGCAGGTCGACTTTAATATCCCCTTTACGGCACGGAATTTCCAGCGGTTCCAAGGTTAGTCCCTCGATACTAAATTTGTCACTCAAATCCTGGACTTCTCTTTCAAAAGCCGCATTTAAGTCGTATTTTTCGGCCATTAGTTCATCCAAAACCGTCGCGGCGGCGCGCACATCGCTTCGTTCTTGAGCAGCTTTACCGAGGTTCCGAGCGGCAGTGGAAGTCCGAGAAACGTTGGTGCGACTAGCAATTTTGTTGCCGAGCAAGGCTCCCAGAATAGATGTACCGAAACTTAAAGCCGTATTCCACTTCACGTTATCGTAGTCCGCTTTTTCGCGATCAACTCGTTGCTGAGCCGTTCGAATTTTGTTTTCAAGGGCGGCCAGCAACTTGGTGTACTTATCGCTCAACTTTGCCTTTGCGTCTTCGCGCAACTCACGAACTTTTTGCATCCAGCCGATTCTTGCATCCATCTCCGATTCACCCAACCCGCTCGTCTCATCGAGCACCTTGCAATAAAACACTTTCATAGGCAAATTTCGATAGAGATGGTCCGCCAGGTCCTTGGCCCACGTCTTGTACTGCCTGGCGTTTATCAACTCAGTCGGCAATTCACCAAACGTGCACTCTTCTTCCGGTTGTTGACTGAGTTCAATCTTATTCGGCGGCAGTTTTCTAGCTTTTTGCCAGAGGTCATCTGGAACACCGCGCTCACAAGTTGATAACAGACTAATGTCTTCCCAGCAGTCGATTTTGCCGCTGGCGCGAACAAAGTGACAAGCTGACTGAGCCAGAATGGCTGGACCGTAAATCAGTTTTGTATGTTGTCGCGGGCGACTTTCAGGAATCCAGAAACGTTCGTCAACACCAGAAGGCAGGATCGGTCGTGTACTGCTCGCCGCGACTGTGGATTGTGTCGCCTCAGTAGTCGCATTGGGACTAACGCACGCTCGGGATTTACCCGCTATCGCATTCCCGCTCAGTTCCACGCGGCGCGGGTCCATTAGGCTCTGTATTTGTTGACGACTCAGAGGTCCGCGCAAAAACGACAGCGCCCAACGCGATTGAAAGACTGTCGGCGCGTCGTCATGGACATTATTCATCAGGAACACGCGACTGCCCAACGACGCAAGAGTCTGCTCCATGGCATTACGATCAAAGGGTTTTCCTGATTGAACTGCGGCCCCTTCAAGTCCTTCGAGGACACGCGCTTTGTCACGTTCTGTCTGCAATCTGCCAAGGAACCAAGTGCCAATGTTGCTCAAGCCCTTGTAATCCAAGTCGACTGGGTTCTGCGTAGCGAGGGCAATTCCGAGTCCAAAAGCACGGGCTTGCTTGAGTAGCACCAGCATCGGTGGTTTACTAGGTGGTTTCGCACTTGGCGGAAAATACCCGTAGACTTCATCCATATAGAACACAGCCCGCAGACTGCTCGTACCAGCCTGAGTGCGCATCCAGCCCAGCAGTTCATTTAGCAGGATCGTAACAAAGAACATACGCTCCGAATCGCTGAGGTGTGCGATTGAGATGATCGACAGTCTCGGCTTGCCCTGCGACGTGTAAAGCAATTGTTTAATATCCAGCGGTTGACCTTCAAGCCACCCTGCAAAGGTCGGCGAAGCCAACAAGTTGTTCAGTGTCATCGCAAGTTTCATGCGATCGGCACTCGGGAAAAAACTATCCAGATCGAACACACCAACTTTTGCCATTGGTGGCGATTGGATGGAACGTATTAGTCCCGGCAGATCAAGGTTTTGCCCTTTTCGCCAAACTGTATCAAAAATGTTCGACAACAAGATATGTTCGCGACTGCTCAGCGGATCCGCTTCGATACCCATCAACGTTAGTAAACCCGACGCGGCCCCTGCGATCCGCTCGCGAAACACATCCGCGTCATCAATCACGGCCTGCGGCGGCGCATTGAAACTTTTGAGCACCGTCATTGGGATGCCCGCATTGCTGCCGGGCGTGTAGATTGCGATGTCCACCGCATCACGATAGCGTGCGACACGAGCCGCATCTTGATCCCATAATTCAAGGCCCGATTTCCATTTCGAAGCCGTTTGATCGGCAAGCTCGTCAATGGTAACGCCAAGTCTAGATGCATCCTCCTGTTCCAACCAAGGCTTAAAATCTGCGCCGGTTAGTTTTGGAAATGCAAGCAGCAGATTACCCAAATCGCCTTTTGGGTCGAGCGCGATAGCTGGAATGCCATCGATGGCCGCTTCCTCTAGTAAAGCCAAGCAGAGACCGGTCTTGCCGCTGCCAGTCATCCCTACACACATAGCATGCGTCGTTAAATCCTTAGCGTCGTACAGCACTTTCTCGTCCAGCAGCTTTCGGCCGACCAACTCAAACTTCTTTCCAAGATAGAACGAGCCAAGCTTTTCATAGTCTGGCAGGTTTTCCATTGTCGAATCCTTAACTCTGGGCTCTGGTTAACTCTGGGCTCTGGGAAAGTTATACAATCAAGTCGAAATGGTACCAGTTCTTCCTACCGTTTGGCAGGCTCCTCGGTTGACTCTGCCTATGCGTGATACCACTTCAAAGTGGACCGCAGACTGTCAATACTCGATTTTCCCACCAAAGATCAGTCGACTGGCTTCAGCATCGGCGACCGTTAGCCGGTGCAGGATACGAGTTTCCGTTGAGATACAAGTCCGAAACAAGACGTCGTCATTCATGCTGCCAAGTCCTCGATATCGCTGCTTCTTTAGATCCGTCGATGATCCATGCTGGTCGCACATCTTCCGATATTGTTCCTCGGTGTATCCAAGCTGAATCTGCGTGCGATCCATGTTAGCGATTTCGTAAAGCGGCGCGCGAACAACGAACAACTTGCCGCCTTCAAGAATCGGCCGTAACCATCGATAGAAGAACAGTAACATCAGCGCACCGATATGAATTCCGTCAGCGTCGGGGTCGAACAGAAAAATAATTCGGTCATACCGTAGCTTCTCAGGTGCTGCTAGCGAATTGCATCCCAGCGAGAGAAGCAATGTCTGGTAGAGCTTGTTTTTGGCAACCGCGTCGGCTTTGGCTTTGTAAGCGTTCAGCGGCTTGCCCTGCATCGGCATCACGGCTTGCAGTTGCATGTTACGGAGTCGACAGACACTTTTCGCTGCCGAATCCCCCTCGACGATGAACAATTCCGATCCACAGCCAGGCGTATGCTCATTGCAATCGTGCAACGCAAGTGGGAAATTTTGCTTCAGGTTCACGGGGGCCTTCATCTACGTTTTGAAACTTTGAGTTCATGTTAAAAAGGCTCCTTAGCATAGCGGACTTGAGGCGGCGATGAAATGAGTAGAATAGAAGGGAAGATTGCGCTCGCTCGCAGGCTGGATGCCTAAGCAACGTAGAATACCTCTCTAACCCACTGAAAGTTCACCATGAAAACCCTTTTGGCCCTTGCACTTTTGTTTCTTGCGCAGCCTCTTTTCGCTGGAACTCGCGATGGATGCTTTGACATCTACTGGGTTGATGTCGAAGGTGGCGCTGCAACGCTGATGGTCACTCCAACTGGCGAATCGATTCTAATTGATACTGGAAACCCGGGGCTGCGCGATCCAAATCGCATTGTCAAAGTTGCCACCGAAGTTGCAGGACTCAAAAAGATAGACCACTTAATCACGACGCACTATCACGGCGACCATTTCGGAGGCGCCGCGGTACTTTCAACGTTGCTGCCAATCGGAAATGTCTACGACAATGGCAAGTTTGATGGTATGCCCGACAATCCAGGCAAGGAATACTACGAGTTCACTTGCTCAAGTCGAACCGTCATGCAACCAGGTGCTGAGTTAACTTTGAAACAGCTCGCTGATGGTCCAAAAGTACGCATGAGGTGTATCGGAACGCGACAGCAGTTCGTCCAAGCCCAACCTGCTGACGCTGCCAACGGACAGTTATGCGCAGACTGTAAAGAAAAAGACCGTGACGGTTCCGACAATGCCAACAGCATCGTCATGGTGATCGACTTTGGTGACTTCCGCTTTTTCGACGGCGGCGATTTAACTTGGAATCAAGAGATGAAGCTGGTTTGCCCCAACAATTTGCTTGGCCACGTCGATGTCTATCAAGTCACGCATCATGGCTTGGACAGCAGTAACAATCCGGTCGTCCTTCAAACCATCCAACCTCGGGTCGCCATTATGAACAATGGGGATCAAAAAGGTTGCTTGCCGGAGGTTTTTGCAAATCTCAAAGCAACATCGTCGATTAAAGGTATCTATCAACTTCACAAAAATCTCCGTCCAGACGGCTCAGTCAACAACATCGAGGACTCTTGCATAGCCAATCATGAGACTTCCGCCAAATGCAGTGGCAACTTCGTCAAGCTCTCAGTCTCCAGTGACTCAAGCAGCTATACCGTTTCTATCCCTGCCAACAACCACAGTCGCGAATTCAAGACCAAGCAATAAAATTGTCTCCATTGGTCAGGCTACAATTGATCAGGCTACAATTGGGACAATTGTGCGACAGCTCAATAAGAGATGTTATCCCATCGGTCGAGATAATTTTGGGCGGCGGGTACTGCGAGCGCGAGTAAGCAATCTTGCTCGGTCTTACGCATTATGACTCGGTCAGCGGACTCGATGTCATCCAACCCAGCTAGGTGCAGTAGACCATGAATGATGTAAAGCAGTAATTCGTCAGAGATCGGCCAATTGGCTTTTTGTGCGAGGCGCGCGGCGGTATCGATGCTAGCGATGATTTCGCCGTCGATGTGGCCGTCATCGATGTCGAATACGAAACTGATGACGTCGGTCGGCCAGTCGTGATCTAAGTGTTCGCGATTGAGCCGATGAATGGTAGGGTCGTCGACAATCGAAATACTGGCAGTGAGACTCTTCAGTTTAAAGTGATTAAGAATCCATTCAGCCGCCTGATGATAGCGCGGGCTATCGTCGATTGAGGACGGAGTGTGATATTCGATTTCTAAGTCGATCATGGCCACTGTGCCGCGACACTACTAATTAAAGGAAAACACGACTAGGTGCAATGGTTTAGGTGGGTCGCTCCTGCCGGGTGCGACGAGATTAACGTTAGCAGCGAATGGTCACACTCGGCCAACGTTGTACCACACATCTTATTCACGACCCCCTGGGACAATTGTGCGACACTAAACCCCAAAATCGAATCTCGACGCTTCACCTTTCAAAAAATGCAGCCTTATGATGGCGGAGCGTCGTGGGTCACTGTTGGAGTTGGCTTCACGATGATGAGGGCAACAATCAATGCCACAATCAGTAGTCCGGCGGCAAATATAAAGGGAAGGCCGGAAAACTCTTTTGAGGAACCTTCGCGAATGGCGTAGGAAAAAATATTTGCAAAAATCCAAGGCCCAATCATACCCGCAATGCCCATTATGGAACTGTTCGCACCTTGCAGTTGCCCGTGTTCGTTCGCAGATACCCTGCGTGTCATCAGTCCCTGGATTGCTGCGGAAAAGTAACCAACAAGCGAAAAGACTGGGATGCCGAGCCAAAATATCCATCCGTCTGGCGCAATAGCGTAGATAAAGTATCCCACCGCACCGAAAGTGAGTGCGATGATGAGCATGCGGCGCTCGCCCAATTTTGGAGCGGTACGGCGTACAACTCCCCCCTGCATCAGAACACTCATCAAGCCCACAACCATCAGCGTTAAGCCTGTGGTCTTCTCCGTCCAGGCATAGCGGTAATTTGTATAGAACACAAAGACCGTTTGAAAAACTTGATGGGACAACTGATACAGGAGCAAAATACTTGCCAGCCCGAGCAACTCTGGATGCGATCGCAAAAGTTTGAGTGAGCCAAGCGGATTAGCGCGACGCCATGAAAAAGCAGAGCGATTCTCTTTGCGGAGCGATTCAGGCAATATGAACGCTCCGTAAATCGCGTTAACGATCGTTAGGAAAGCGGCAACCCAGAATGGTAATTGTAAATCATATTCGCCGAGTACGCCGCCCATGGCTGGCCCGATAACAAACCCTAGACCAAATGCGGCACCAATCATGCCGTAGCGGGCGGCTCGCTTTTCAGGTGGTGTGATGTCAGCAATGTAGGCACCGGCGGTCGAATAACTTGCCGCTGTGATTCCGGACAACACGCGGCCAATGAACAGCCACGTTAAGTTCGGCGCAAGGGCCATCAGGATGTAATCTATTCCGAGTCCAAAGCAGGAAAGCAGGATGACAGGGCGACGGCCAAACCGATCACTGAGCGCTCCCAGGACCGGTGAAAAAATAAATTGCATCATGGCCCACACGGTCACAAACCAACCGTAATATTGCGCAGCCAGCTCGAAATCCCCTGCGGAAAATTTCTTGATCAGTCCTGGAAGCACTGGAATCGTGACACTAAACGATAGGACATCAAGCAAAACGGTGATGAAAATGAATATCACCGCCGCTTGACGACGCTGTGGCGCGATACTGGTCGAAATTTCGAGCGGATTGCTCGAAAAGTTTTCGGCCGGTTGGTTGGGATTGTCAGGCATTGAATCTCGTAGAAGCTCAGTGGTGTGACATGAGCGTAGAGTGCGGAATGGCTATGGGAGTGTGCGGTATTGTAGCAGGTGACTAAGAACTGCTGGCGGGGGGGAAATACGGAATCAGGTAAACGTAGCGCCGCTAAGCTTTTCGTAGGCTTCGAGGTACTTATCCGCGGTCTGTTCCACCACATTTACTGGTAATTCGGGTGGCGGGCTGTTGCGATCCCAACCACTCTCAAGCAGCCATTGCCGCACAAATTGCTTGTCAAAGGAAGTTTGACTTTGGCCCGGCGCATAAAGATCTGCGGGCCAGAAACGCGAACTGTCGGGCGTGAGCACTTCATCGATCAGAATCAAACGGTCCTCAAACCAACCCCACTCAAACTTCGTATCAGCGATAATGAGTCCACGTGTGGCGGCATACCTGGCCGCTTGACGGTATACCTCAAGGCTCAGGTCGTTCAGCTTTGTGGCGGTTTCGTACCCGATGCTGTCAGCCATTACTTCGAAACTGACATTCTCATCGTGGCCGGTCTCGGCCTTAGTGGCGGGAGTAAAAATCGGCTCGGGCAAGCGATCGCACTGTTTCAAACCCGCCGGGAGCGAAACACCACAGACTTTACCAGAGCGTTGATACTCGACCCAACCGGAACCTTCGAGATAACCGCGAACGACACACTCAAACGGAACAACTTCGGCTTTGCGTACTACCATGCTTCGGCCTGATAACATGGCACGATCTTCGGCAGAAATCGACGGATGAACCGGGACTTCCATCGATAATAGGTGATGCTCGACTGGTAGCCGGCTAAACCAAAATTGGCTTAAATTCGTCAGAACGCGGCCCTTGTCCGGGATACCGTTCGGCAAAACCCAGTCAAAAGCGCTGATTCGATCTGTACTGACAATCAAAAGTGCATCGCCGAGATCATAAACATCCCGCACTTTGCCTTGCCGCTTCGGGAAACCGAGGTGTGTATCAATGATGGGCTTGGGGTATAGCTTCACAAATCGCCTCGTAAATTACGTCTCGAATTACAGTAGGTGTAGGGAATGGATTGACGGATCGAGCGAAAGACCAGTTCAGGTTGATTGAATTTTTCACGAAGTTGAGTTAAATTCTGCCCTTCGGAGAGCAGTCCGATCGGCACCATGCTGGCCAAAGCCTGGTAGAAAACGTTTCTCTTTTTATTTTTCGGCAACAGCTCTCATATCGGTGCCCCCTGAATGCCGCCACGTTGTCGTTCGAAAGCCAACCTAGATGGGTGACCTTCGATTTAAGGTCCCAAACGCTGCGAACATTGATCCGCGGATTTGGGAAACGGCATACATTTCGGGCATGGAAGGGATTCCATGGTTCTGCCACCGCCAGATGGACGGTGACCAGTTTAGCATCGGTCGCGATATTGAGGAGTCAGGCAAGCTGAACATTGTTTGGCCGACACGCAGCCTCGGAAATATTTGTTTGTCCACGACGAGCCTGCGAATTGTCGACAATCCCTATTCGCTGATAACCGAATTGGCGCGGGGCACCGTTTTTCGCATGAAGAATCAGTGCGCCGAATGGCAACGGATCGGATTAAAGTTGCCGGCCGAGTTCTTCCCGCTCTCCGAGCAAGCACTCAACCAGTTGCTGCACGCACTCACTATTCGCGACAATCCCAAAAAGCAGGAGCAGCACGCGCAGGCCGCCATCGATAGCTCGACCGACGCAAGCATCCTGCTCTGCGACGCATTTAGTATGCAAGTCCTTGACATTCGACTTCAAAACGAAGGACGGTTTTCAACTTTACTCGGCTGTCGCATTCAGCCGCAAATTGCAATCGAAAGTGTCAGCGATGCCTTGAAGACGGCTTTCAATTTGATTTCTGTGGATGCCGATCTGAACGCAATCGAATCAGCTTCTGGGCAACGAAATTATGCGATAGCAGATCGCCAGGTCGAATGGGCTCATCAGAACGGTCATCGAGTTTGCGTAGGACCGTTACTTAATTTCAAGCCCGGTGGACTTCCACGTTGGATGGTCTTGTTGAACGAGAATTTTGAAACGGTCATGAACGTCGCTTGCGAGCATGCAGTTGAAACCGTCGAAAGATACAAGGGGAAAGTGCATTTGTGGAACTGCGCAGTGGGCTTGAATGGACCCGGCGAAATGCGCTGGTCTGACGAAGAAGTACTGCGTATGTCCGTATCCCTCATCGAAACCGTCCGTCGTGCCGATGATCGCACTCCCGTATTATTGACCATCGACCAGCCTTTCAGCGAATATTTGGGCAGCGAACGCGACGGAATTTCTCCACTTCATTTTGCAGATGCATTGATTCGCGCTGACTTAGGCCTCAGCGGGCTGGCACTGCAACTGAATCTCGACACTTGGCCAGACGGCACTTTGCCAAGGGATCCGATTGATATTAGCCGCCTGATCGATCGCTGGGGCCTACTCGGGTTACCGCTCATGATCATCATCACCGCCCCTTCGCAGTTGACTGGCGATGCGCGTGCCGAACATGGACTGGGCGTGTCGTCGTGGTCAATCGATATAAATACGCCATCAAGCGATGTGAAGAGCGAAGGATTGAAGAGCGAGGGATTGATTCGCATGCTCCTAGCCAAGCCCACCGTGCACGCGATCATCTGGAACCAAACCAGTGATCAATTACCGCACGGCTTCGCCAACGCCGGACTCTGGGATTCGAACGGCAAAGCCAAGAGTATTCTCAACAGCGCAGCCAAACTTCGACAAGCGTATCTGCACTAGTGCCTTAGCCCACAGATGGCCTAGCGGTCCCGCGGATAAATGGATCAATGCCCATTTAGGGGTTAGAATGTTATCGACGCCGACCCTAACCCAACATTTATTCGACACTCAAACTTCACCAATACACATACTGCAAGAACTTCTCCTGGTCCGTTTTTGAGAGGTTGGCAATGTCTTGGACTAAATATCGATTTTCCTCGGTATCAATAATCAGCTTTCCATTCTCGCCGTAATCAATCGCTTGACTTTGCGTCCAGCGCATCGAGAACTTCAAACGTCCGCTCGCCGTTTGCACCTCAAAGTCCACGAAGCCGAACTTCAGGGATAGACTGTGAATGGCTGTAATTTCGCGCATCAAGTAGCGGCGACTGAGCGCTTCGCTGATTTCCAATTGATCATTGGAAGACCACTGACCCACATCACGAATCATCCCGAGTTCGATTTCGTCGCCTTCGACATTCCAGCCGCGAACGCTTAGGTACTCGTTTGGATAACTGGCAGGAAACGTTCGTAGAATAAACACTCCGCTACCTAGTTGCTCTTCGCCATTCCATAATTCTAACTGGCCATACGCACCCCGTTGGAAACCATGGTCTGTTGGCTGCAACCAATTCAGGATGGGCTTTTCACGAGGCTTCTCAGGGACGACTACAGGTACCGTCTCAACCAATGTTGCCACACAACCCGAGGTTGCCTCAGAATCCTCAGAGCCTGCGGCCTGCGCAATTGTTTTTTCAGTCGGTTTGAAAACGTGCACCAAACGGTCTACGTTTTGGTCTTTTGAAACTTGCGTCTGGATGCGGACCAGCCGCGCGTAAGTTCCATCCATCGCCAACAATTCCGCATGCGACCCGTGCTCGACCAATTGACCGCGATCAAAAACAAGGATTCGATCGGCGTTGCGGAGCGTTGAAAGACGATGTGCAATCGCCACCGTAGTCCGGCCTTGAGTCAAAACGTCGAGTGCCTCCTGAATACTGCGTTCTGATTCGGCATCGATGTTGCTGGTCGCTTCATCAAGGATCAGAATCTGCGGATCGTAGAGCAAAGTACGAGCGATCGACAGTCGCTGCTTTTCACCGCCTGATAAACCCGCTCCATGCTCACCCAGCAGCGTCTCATAGCCTAATTGTGTACGGCAAATGAAATCATGCGCACCGGCGGCTCGAGCCGCTTGCAAACCCTCTTCGATCGACGTCCCAGGTCGACCGTAGGAGAGATTCTTCCATACGGTGCCACGAAATAGAAACGATTCTTGGAATACGATACCGATGTTTTGACGGAGCTGCTGCATCGATAACTGACGGATATCGATCCCGTCGATTTCGATGGCTCCTTCTTGAACGTCATAGAATCGGCTAAGCAAATTGACCATCGTCGTTTTACCTGAACCGCTTCGACCGACGATTCCGATCATCTCGCCGGGCTTTACGTCGAACGAAATCTCTTTCAAAACGGGTTGATTGCGATCATAGCCAAAGGTGACACGATCGAAGCGAATCGCGCCGCGGGGATTGTTCCATTCTACTGGATTGGCAGCGTTCGGAATCGTAAGCGGAGTGTCGAGCAATTCAAGGACCCGTTTGCTGCCCGATAAAAAACTGGTCAACCAAGTTGTAAAGTTTGAAAGTGCACTAAGCGGCGCATAGAACATGGCAAGGTAAGCCAAGAATGCGATCAGTTCACCCAACGTCATTTCGCGACCAATCACGTCGCGGCCACCGACATACCACACGATCAGACCGCCAAGACTAAACACCAGGCCCATTGCGGCTGAATAGTAGGAATTCGTATGATCGACCCACATTCGCCAATGCCGCAAATGTTCGCTAGCGGTCTGGAACTTTTTGAATTCGCGATCCTCCTGCGCAAACGCCTTCACCACGCGGATGCCCGAGAGCATTCCGTTCAGCACCGACATCTGCTTCGAGGAAGCGTCCCACAAGCGATAGTAACGAGGATAGACTTTTTGCCAAAAGATCCACGAGCCGAGAAACACGAGCGGCACCGGAATCAGCGTGAACAGAGCGAGTTTCGGATTGATATAGACCAACATTGCTCCAACACCAACCAACTGAACCGCCTGCAGCAAGAATCCGCCCGTAATCTGATGCAACATGCCATGGAGCACTTCGCTGTCGTGAGCCACTCGACTTAAGGTCGAACCTACCTGATGACGATCATAGTAAACCACCGCTAGCTGTTGCAGCTTTTGAACCATCTGAGAACGAAGAGTGCTGGTCAGTCCGGTACCGATGATGGTGGCCAGTCGACCCTTCAAAACTCCGACAGCCGACAAAACAACCCGCGAAACCGCCAGCGCCAATACCACGACCAAAAGTGCTTTTGTGAAATTCAAATTCGGGTTGGCCACTGCGTCGCCGGAGAGAATATTGTCCACGAGGTATTGCTGCAGCTTGGGTGGAATCAATTCCGCCGCGACCCCGACCACGGTCAAGCCGGTCAAAAATAAAGCCCCACGCATGTGCGGACGCAACAACTCGATTACGCGAGGCTGAATGTGACCTTTTTGGCGGCAACGTGGGCAAGGTTCTTGCGCTTGCGTTATTGGCATTTGACAACTTGAGCAACGTGCTGGATCGAGCGACTCGGTGCTTAAGTCGACTGGTAAACTTGTGACTGAAACTGTTGAAGACAGTTCCAGTTCGCGCAGTTGTTCCAAGCGTCGCGAGACTTTGTGAAATCGGCCGGCTAAACCGTTCGAGTAACGAAGGATATCGACCCACCCCTCCTCTTTTAGCTTCGCTTGAAGCAAACCGCTGCCGGTGCCGGAGTTTGTACGAAACTTCTCGACGTTCTGCCATTCGACCACACGCTCGACTTGCGGCGAGTCCGGTTCGCCGATGAGTGAGAGGTGATCTTTGGTGACGACCAACCACTGCGAGGTTGGATTTCCGTTGAGTCCGATATCCGTATCGATGGAAAATAGAATTGGTCGGTGATTAAGTCCCGCCACGTCCATACAACTACGTACCGAAGCTGGTACCAGGGTCGCATTGAACAATCTTCGAGTTCACTTTACCTAAACGAGTTCATTGAGAAACAGCAACTGGCTTTTCACGATACTGTTAAAGCGATAAATCGCAAAGATGCCCGCACTCACAAATCGAGAAAATTGTCGTCTAAGTCTTTAACGAAACCTTTGCCATCATTTCGACTTAAAGTCGTCGCTATCGAAACCGGGAGAACGAGGCTCCTGCCGAGCAAGTCTCCAAATTTCGTTTCGACTCTGGCTGTACCTACAGACTTGCATAGCTCGTTCGAAACACCCTCGTGCCGCCAATTCATGTTTCACAAGTACAGTGAAGTCTCATTGTTGCGCCTAGACACGCTCGCCGGGAGCCTTGTTCTCCCGATTTCAATGAGAGCTCAACATGAAGCAAAGTTTGTTCGCGTCGGGTTACTCCTTCATTAGCTCGCTAGTTACAATGGCAGTAATTCCCTCCGCGTCCCCACTTGCGCTCGTCACTCAGCGCTTCGCGCCTGGCTGAGTAGGTCGAGCTGGATTGGCGGCAGGCGTTTGAGCTTGTCGCATTAATTGCTGCGGCACAGGTCGTTGTTGAACAGCCGGTTGCTGAGTTTGCATTTGGTTAGGCTGCGGTTGACCCATCTGCTTGGGATTGGCTGCGGCTTGGTCAGACTCATTGTCGAGAGCTTGATAGGGTTCGACGACGATCTGCCAGTCCTTCGGCAAAGCTTGTGGAATAAACTCTTCTTGGAACAACTTGGACTTCATCTTATCGAGCATGTTCCAGTCTTTATCGCGATCGGTAAATTCATAGACTTCACGATGCTGCTGGTCGGCGCGCCAATTGGGAAGAAAAACAACAAGAGCTTTAGGAAGCACTTCGTTTGCATCGAGGACGATTTGGACTCGCGAGTAGTTACCGGCATCATCTGGGCGTCGCGGATAGGTTTCAAGCCAAACGTCTTTGCTGCCTGGTGGCGGGGCGATAGGACGCACCCAGTAGCGACTCTTGATTTCATCGGCTTTCACGCCGAACATAAACGGCAACGGACTAAGATGAATTTGATTGCCGCGCATTTCGGGCGGCAATTGCACCTTGAGGCACTTCTTCGCGTTGCGGTCGAGGATGTGAACGTAGTCGCCGTCGCATAGCCAATATTCGCCAAATTTTTGACGATCGTTCTCGCGATAAGTGGCCGCTTGTTTATCGTCGCGACCGGCAAAGAACTCAACTTTTTCGACTTTGAACAGTCCTTTGTCGGGCTGCATGAAACGGATTACGCCTTCACCTTTTGCAGCCGCATCTTCGCCGGTGTTCTGGGCTGGATCGAAAATCCAACGTTTAAAATTACATTGATAACGTTCGATCTTCTTTGTGCTCTCTTCCCAAACGTTGAGCACTTGATCTAAGTACTGTTGTTGCGCCGGGTTCAATTGAGGGAACGGCGACCTGGCTAATTGCAAGGCTAGCGCGGCTTGTTGAGCCGCGAGTTGCTGCTCAAGCGCTTGTCTTGCGACCGGCGAACCCCCGATGCCGTTCGCTGTCGAAGCGGTTAGGTCAACCGGTTCTTGGTTTAGTGGTTGCTGTGCAGCCATGGGTTGGTTGCCAGGTTGCTGCGCGCCAGGCTGCTGTTGTGTTCGAGGCGGTTGTGCTTGCGGGCCAGGTTGCTGCGGGCCAGGTTGCTGGGGCGCGTACTGCGAGGCCGGTCGCTGCCCTGCCGGTTGTTGCAGTGCAGACTGTATCAGGGGCTGTTTGGCGGGCTGTTGAGCACCCTGTTGCGGGCGCGAACCCGGCTGTTGTTGTGCAAAAGCGGCAACAGAGAGGATAGTCCAAACGACGAGTGGGTTAGCGTAGCGGCGTAGCATTGGCATCTTCCCTGACGCAGTTTCATAAAGTTAACATCGAGCTGAGCCTCCAAGCTCATCTCATATCCAAGACCTCGGGCATAACATCGTTCACGCTCAAAGATCTTGTCAATCAGTCCTGCATAGTAGCAACTAGCCCCGCAGCCCCCTAGACCGATTCAACCTGCTCTAGCGAAAAACTCGCCGCAACTGGAAATGCTCGCAAAAGCCTGGCGGGTGCATTCATCCGTGGGACCGCTATGCCATCCGTGGGATAAAGCACCGTTTCCTTCCCACGGATAACATGGTGGTCCCACGGATGAAAGAAAATGCGAGTCCGGTCAATTTTTAAGCAGCCATGCAGCTAAACTGGCTAACCATACACAAGCAAGAATCACCATGATATAGAATGCAATTCGGACGCAAAGCCATAGAAAGCCATTTGGTTGCAATTTCTGCGCTGGCAGTTTTCGCTCGTTAGTTCGGGGCGGTTCATATGGGTTCATGGACTCAATCCCGTGATGCGATCTAAACTGTGCAATGTGCATTCTACGAGCAACGCAGTGACGAAAAAGGGATTGTATGAAAAAAAGATGGATCGCACTGTTTCGAGGGATCAACGTGGGCGGAAAGAACTTGCTTCCGATGCGTGAACTCGCAAGCGAACTGGCGGCGATGAAGCTTGAAAATGTCTGTACGTACATTCAAAGTGGCAATGTAGTCTTCGACGCGGTCAGCACGGATAAAGATGCCCTGTCAACTGCCATCACGGAGCGGATTGCTCAGAAGTTTGGATTCAGCCCGAAAGTCTTGATCATCAGCAGCGATGAACTGAAGATAGCGATGGATTCGAATCCATTTCCTGACGCTATATCCGATCCAAAATCGCTTCACTTCTATTTTCTTGAAAAACCTCCAGCTACACCCAATGTGACGGCGCTAGACCAAGCCAAATCGGCTACGGAGGCTTACGTACTCAGAGGTAAATTGTTTTATCTTCATGCACCTGATGGAGTTGGTCGTTCAAAGCTTGCGCCATGTGCTGAACTACATCTTGGAGTTGTAGTAACAGCCCGAAACTATCGAACGGTTGAAAAGCTGGCCGATCTCGCGACGTCGTAGAGCGCATGGAAAGTAGCTGGTTTCGTCAGAAACCGGAGGTAGTGGATTTGGTTAGCGCGTCGGACCGGTTTCTTACG